>CALGBV010000379.1 GCA_937884015.1 uncultured Bacteroidales bacterium | reverse complement strand
AAAGGGCTTCCAGTTCGATGGACTTTTCGTTGGTGTAACCGCCAATCACTTCGTAAAGCGTGCAGCCGCGTTTCAGGTCATCGATAATGTAACGACGGACACGGTCGTAGTCTTTTGTGACGACACAGACACGCTTGCGGTTGTTGAGGCTTGCCGTGAAATAGTCGACCACAAGGCCGTTAATCCAGGTACCAATCAAACCGATGACGACCATACGGAAAGGATTGATGGCGAAAGCCGAAAGGCAGATGATGGCACCGGCAATGCTCACCGATTTGCCAATATCGAAGTGCAAGTATTTGTTCACGATTTTTGCCAAAATGTCGAGGCCGCCTGTTGAAGCATTGATGGAGAACATGATGGCTTGAGCCGCACTCAGCATCAGCACGAAGCAGCAAAGGTCGAACCAAGGGTCACCCATGACGGATTGCGCACCTGTGATAGGATTATCGGTAGCGAAAGTCTGCCAAGGCAAAACGGCATCCCAAAAATCGGTCAAAGGACCGAGAATCATGGCCGAATAAACCGTCTTGGCGCCAAACTCCTTATCGATAAGGAAATAAGCCAAAACAAGCAGAATGGCATTGATGACCATGATGACGACAGAGAGGCTAAGATGAATGCCCAAGTTCTCAAAAATGCCGCACAGCACGATGGAGAAACCCGAAATGGTTCCCACAATCAGTTTACTCGGAACAAGGAAATAATAGACGGCTGCTGCAGTCAAAAGCATGCCCAAGGTCATGATAATGAGTTCGACCCAGAACTTTTTGGTGCCCAATGTTTGGGCGACCATACTGAAAAACTTATTCATATCTAACTAATTACTAAATATTTAATTAAAAAATTTCGAGCTCAAAAAGCGGCTGCAAAGAAACGGAATATTTTCCAATTTCCGCCCTTTGTAGCAAAATAAAATGTACTTTTGTGCTTTAATTAAATCTAATCCAAACAATCTATGAAAATCATTGCCATTTGCGCCATCGATCAGGAAGCCGTGAAATTTGAGCTTCCAAATGCCGAAATCCATTTCATTCAAGGCGGTGTAGGCAAAACCCTTTCCGCTTTTCATCTCACCAAAGCCATTTGTGAAATCAAGCCCGACTTGGTCATCAATTTCGGAACGGCCGGAACCGTAAAGCACAATGTCGACGACATTATCGTATGCAACCGTTTTGTTGATAGGGATTTACGGAAAGTCAGCATTGACTGCGTTGAAAGCGAATATCAATTCGAACCTATTAAAGGCTTGCCGTTCTTGGAGAAAGTCAAGGAATACGGAACCTGCAACACGGGCGACAGTTTCGTCACCGAATTGGCCGATTTGGAAGGCGATGTGGTCGATATGGAAGCCTTCGCCGAAGCCACGGTTTGCCACGAAATGAACATTCCTTTCGTTTCCGTGAAATGCGTCACCGATGTCATCGGACAAAACTCCGTGAAACACTGGGAGGACAAACTGGCTGATGCACGGGAAGTGCTGAAGGCGTTTTTCAGCCTATAAAACGGATAATATTAAATCGAACACGGATTCGTTTTGCGGGCAAAACATTTTCCGTGTCCTAATTCTGTAGAGACGTAGCGTGCTACGTCTCTGATTTTATAATTCCAAAGAGACGTAGCACGCTACGTCTCTACTATTTTCAATGCCTGACAACAAATTGGCAGATGCGATAAGCTTTTTGCGCATCGGTGACGCGAAGCAGATAAAGCCCATCGGTCAAAGTGCTGACATCCAATGTTGCCGTTCCGTCGCAGCCATGCAAATTGCGTTGCATGACTCTCACGCCTAACACATTGAATATTTCGACTTCTTCGAAATGTCCGCCTTCGATGCGCAAGGTGCCTTGCGTAGGATTTGGATAAACCACGAAACCGTTTTCCGACACTTCGTCAACTGCCATATCAAGTCCCATGAGGATTGGAAAACCGCTGTTATAGTTATCTTCATCCATGTTCCATACATCGGTATTATCGTTGAGCGTGGCCACAAAATCGGGAATCCGCATGGCATCTTCAGCCATTGCAACACCTAATCCATTTGCCCCGCAAGTGTTCAGATAATAGCAATTACTTACAGAAACCATTCCGGCACCTTGTCCGACAACACCGCCCGTAAAGCCATCCAGTCCGTCAATGTCGCCAACATTGTAGCAATTGTGGAGATTAATGCCATCCAAAGTACTGTACCCTAGGCCCAAAATGCCGCCACAACCTTTTACTTCAACTTTTCCTTCCGCCAACGCGGAAACAGAACCGGTGTTGTAGCAATTTTCAATGTTTCCTATGCCCATGATGCTGCCAACGACGCCTCCTGCAATGGCTCCTTTCGAAATCACATCACCTGTATTATAAGATTGCTCAATTCTGCTATTGGATCCTGCAATACCGCCTGCGGAATATTCCGCCGTTACTTTTCCTTTGTTGTTGCAGCGTTTCACACTGCCTCCTTGACCGACAATGCCTCCGGCCATTCCTGTTCCGTATATTTCAGCATAATTAGTGCAATCAGAGATCAAGGCCCGCGAATAACCAGACACTAAGCCGACAATGCCGCCCGTATCCTCTCCCTTAATATAACCACTGACAATACGGATATTTTTCAATACGATACTATCAGACACTTTGCCAAACAGTCCGGCACAACTCTTGCAGTCCACATAAATATTGGAAACGGCATAACCACCGCCATCGAAATTGCCCGAGAAATAACTATAAGCAACATGTTTATCTTCCCTTTCGCAACCATCTTCATAATAATAGAATGAACCAATAGGATCCCAACGCAGGTCTTCACTGCCATTGAGGTCAATATCTGTGGTAAGTTTAAAATACAAATCTTTCGTACTGAAGCCTTTGTTGACCACATACGAAAGCATGGCCAGCTGATCGGCACTTTCAATCAAGAAAGGACTTTCTTCAGTGCCCTCGCCGCGCGTCCACATTTCGCGGCCACCGTGCCAGACACTCGTCTGCGCCACGGCAAGATTTCCTGCAAAAAGCAAGGCTATAATGAAATATATCTTTTTCATAGTTGTAATTCTTTGAATTTGAAACAATAAACTTTCATATTACTTCTTCAGGCCATTGAAGAAAAACTCCCTGACATGGTCAATGAATTCGCCTCGGCGTTCCATAGCCGACTGGCTTTCGTTTTTCCACACCGTGGTGAGCGCGAAATCGATTTCCTGCATTTCCTGATAACCCAAATTGAAAGGTCCCATTGATCCAACGCCACGACGGTCGTCCGGATCTTTTCCGCAATATTCTTCAGTCCAATATTTCCCTTCAGTATTGAAACCATCCTGCGGGGCAACTCCATCCGTACCGAAATTGACCGGATCCGAATCGCCCGGATACATGAAATGACATGCTGGGCCGGAATAATCGCACCCATATCCTATCGTTGAACCACCACTAAACTTCATGCGCATCATGTTATAATAATCATTGACATATTCGGGAAAATGCTCATTATATTGTGCTTGATAGCAGAAATTGCACAGCCCCAAACGCTCGTCATCGGCAATGCCATTGCCGAAATTGACACCATTATAGGCGAACTTGTCGTGAGGGAACTCCTCATTGAAAAGATGCTCGCCAACGCCATCGAAAGCAGGATTGTCGCGGCCATCGGCTTCCACGCGCGGACCTGCCAGCACCGTTACAACCTGAACGGGAGGATTACTACCGTATGCAAAAGGCTGGCCTTCACCATCAGTAGGCGTAGCGTTATAGCCATAGAACGAACCGCGTTGCACATCGCAACCTATAAAGTCGTCATAACCATCACCAATATCAAAATCGGCAAACAAACCGGCATAGCACCATGAATATTCATATGAACGCCTATTGAAACACTTGTAGTTGAAGAAGATGGTGTTATTGATGGCTTCATCTTCGGGAGCATCGAAGGCATACACCATGGCATGAATTTCAAGGCCAATACTCTGACCGAAGGTTTCCGTATGCTCACACGCATCGTTGAAAATGAAAAACAGGCACTGGTCGCCCTTGATGTCGGGATAGTCGCCATCGGCAGGCACATAACGTCCGTCGCCGTTGACATCGACAAAAGGCGCCAGATTTGGGGCAAAGCCTTCATCGCCATGAGCCGGCCATTCGAGAATGTCCTTGGGAATCTCGTAACCACTATCGCCATGATGAGCGATGAACTGTTCGATTTCGGTTCGCGTCAAGTTCCAAATGCGCATGTATTTCATTTGGGTCATAAGGTCGTTTGTGCCATAATCCTGTCTCAAAGGCCCCATCACAAAATCCCTACCCATATTATTGTAATACGTTCCCGAAAGATGAAGTTGATTGGCAATATCCACTGCGCCAAACCAAAACGAAAACTGAAAAAATGTCTGGCAGCCGCTGCCTTGCGGCACTTCGTACCACGGACAAGGGTTGGGTTGGTCCGATTGGTAAGACCATTCCGAAGGCGGCATGATGGAGCCATTGCCCAAGATGGTAGCCCGAATGTTGTTAATGTCGAGATGCGAGATAGGCGGAGTCTGGGCCTGAAGCACTCCGCACAGGCCAAAGGCCAAAAGAAAAGCTAATGTCTTTTTCATAATGCAAAGCATTTAGTGAGTAATTAATTTCGCAACAAAAATAGAAAAAAAACATACGAAAGGCAAAAAATGTCAAAAAGTCCATACGGCAAGCAATAAAGTCGCCACTTCGACAAGCTCAGTGAGCTAAGTATCTCGCAATTTTATTGTCTGCAAGTCCAAATATCTAAATGTCAAATTGTCTAAATGTCCAAAAGTCTAAATGTCCAAAAGTCTAAAAGTCTAAATGTCCAAATGTCTAAAAGTCTAAATGTCCAAATGTCTAAATGTCCAAATGTCCAAAAGTCAAATTGTCCATTCACAATTTATTACTACCTTTGCATAAAATATCAAACGATGAACTTATTAGACTGGCTTCCGATAACTAAAAAAGAGACCGACCTGCGCGGCTGGGACGAGGTGGATGTGGTTTTCATCACGG
>CALGBV010000378.1 GCA_937884015.1 uncultured Bacteroidales bacterium | reverse complement strand
ACCAAATCGACGAAGTCATCGAGACATTGGCAACGACCAAGCTGTCGCAGTCGGCAGCGTAAGCCCACTGGTGTGTGTAGATGCCAGGTTCGGTAATGAAGGAACCATAGAAATTGTATGGAGCACCTGCTTCGATATTGAGTTCCACATATCTGAACTGCGTGCAGTATTGTTCGTAAGCACCCGGTTCGATGGTGCCGTCCATGATACGGTTGCGGCCAGCCAAATCCTTTTCAGGCAGTCCCGTAACCGAATTGTTGCCCCTACCCACCAAGCTCGATTCGTTCTGCAGTTGGAAGAGGTTCAAGTCAGGAGCGAGGAAACGGACATAGTTCTTCGACACTTCATCGCCTTCATTCTCAGCGGCAAGGTTAATGTTGCCTGTGCCCGAAGGCTGACTGCCTTGGATGGCCGAATAGGTGAACGAACCGCCATAATACTGGTTAAAGTTCTCCCCTACCTTGTTACCCCAAACAATCAAGTTCGCCAAAGTATATGATGAACTGGTGCTGCTATAAATACCACCGCCATTGCTACGGGCACTGTTGTTGACGATGGTCGTATTGATGACATTGGAATAATAGTTATAGATACCGCCACCATAGTTGTACGAGCTGTTGTTGCTCACCAAGCAGTTGATGGTCTTGGAATAATAGGAATAGATACCACCACCGGAACTGCTCGTCGATGTGTTGCCATCCACGATGCTGTTGGTCAATGTTGTGTATTCCATGCGGAGACCGCCACCTTCGTAAACAGATTGGTTGTTACGGATTTCGCAGTTGGTGATGGTGTTATAAGCTGCGCTGAGGCCCGTCGAATACACGCCGCCGCCTTCAGTGCCTGAACCTGTCGTAGCATTGTCGGTGATAATGCAGTTCTTCAGGTGAGCGTAAGCTTGCATATAGACGCCTGCGCCATTGCCATTCACATAACCGTTGCGGATGGTGAAACCGTCCCAAGTAGCAGGCGTGGTTTCAGTGAAATTGTATTTCTGATAAAGCACGCGTTGTGCATTGCGGCCATCCAGAATGGTTGCATGCGTGACGAAGTCGCGTTGACTGAGGTCGTAATCGGCTGATTCGTTACCGGCGAAACCGCCAAATACATTCACACCAGCCACCATGCTGAAAGCAGAGTTGGAGGAAGTCAGCATTTCGCTGTAATAGATGCCTGCCTTCACCCATACCTGCGGCACTGGATTCATGGTTCCTGCACGGTTGATGGCAAACTGCAGGTCGCCGCAAGCATTGGCCCATGAGGAACCGTTGCCCGTGCCTTCGGTGCTCACATAGATGATTCCGCTGGCATCAGGGACGATGTCGAAACCTGAGGTGTAACCCGTTTCGAAAGCACCCATATCAGGTGCGCCTTGCTGCACACGGTTGTTACCAACCATATCAGCTGTGATTCCATCAATGTCAAGACCTTTATTGATTATGATTGAACCTTCGTTCAATGTCCAGATTTGGTTTTCAGGAGCGTTGAAGCATGGACTCATCACATCGCCCGTGTTGTTGGCGCTAAGGTTAATGTTACCCAAACCGACAGCACCATTTTCAAGAGCCGAATACTGAATGTCGATATAACCCGGGTTATAAATGGCATTGCGTCCTTCACCCTTGTTGTTACCCCAAACAATCGTGTTACGCATCGAGTTGCTGGTACTGCCATTGACATAAACGCCACCACCATTGTAACTATTGCCACAACGGTTATCGACGATGGTGCTGAAACAGATTGAAGTGTAGTTTTCGACAAATACGCCGCCGCCATTGTGCTGGGCTTCATTACCATAAATCAAGCAATTGGTAATCGAACCGCTTGAAGAATAGACGCCACCGCCACTGTAGCCATTGTTTTCATACACATAGCAGTTGGTCATATAGGCATATCCCGAAGAGGTTGAACCATACAGACGCACACCGCCGCCGTTACTGTTGCTGTTGGTGCTACCATTGCCATAAACGCGGCAGTTGCGGATTTCGCCGTTGGCCTGCAGATAAGCGCCTGCACCTTCACCCACGCCATTGGTCAAAGTGAAGCCATCCCAAACGGCTGCATTGGCAGCAGCAAAATCGGTGCGTTGGTAAAGCACGCGCTGCACGCCTTGACCATCAAGGACAGTGACATGGGACTCGAAATCGCGTTGGGCAAAATCAGTTTCGTTTCCAGCGAAGCCGCCATACACGGCGATGCCTTGCGGAATGGTGAAGGCATTGCCACCAGTCACACCATTGCCGACGTATGTGCCTTCCTTAACCCAGACATCAGCCTTGGGCTGGAAAGTACCGGCGCGGTTGACCGCCAGTTGCAGATATGGCGTAGCATTGGCCCACGATGAACCATCCATAGCGCCTGCGCCTTCAACACTGACATAAAGGATATGGTTGGCATCAGGTGTCAGGACGACAGCATTGAATTCCGATTCAAAAGCACCCATATCGATGGCACCTTGCTGGATACGCTCGTTGCCTGCCAAATCAGTTTCAGGCAATGTAAGGTCGGCCGTAGTGCCTTGGTTGATGCAGACTGAAGCCATACTCAAGGTCCAGTCGCCATCGCTAAATTCGGCACCAGCGCCTTCGGTAGGATTATTGAAGCACGGATGCAGTTCGCCACCTTCGTTTTCAGCACTCAGCGTGATGTTGCCTGTTCCGTCATAACCGCCTTGGATAGCGCAATAAGTGACCGTTGGCGTTCCGCTGAAATAATACTGGTCGCTGGTCTGGTTTTTCTTGTTGCCCCAGATAATGCAGTTGGTGAGTTTGCGG
>CALGBV010000377.1 GCA_937884015.1 uncultured Bacteroidales bacterium | reverse complement strand
GCAACGCTACGAAGAGGCTTTGGCTGAATACGAAAAAGCCTTAGCCGTCTTCCCCAACGACAAATATGTCACCGCACAGGCCGAAGCCATCCGCGCCATTCTGAAAGAACGCAAAGACAAACAGGATGCCTTCGACACCGCCATGAGTCAAGGCGAGAGCCTTCTGGCAGAAGAGAATTACGATGCCGCCATCATGCAGTTTGAGACCGCCATCGGCATCTTCCCTAACGACAAGCTGCCCAAGGAAAAACTGGCCGAAGCCCGTCAGCAGAAACAGCTTTACACCGACAAGGTGAACCGTTTCGACAAGCTCGTCGCCGATGCCGACAACCTCGCCTTGCGCAAAAACTACGACGCCGCCATCAGCAAACTCGGCGAAGCACTGGAACTTTTCCCCAACGACACCCAAGCCTTGGCAAAACAACGCGAATGGCAGGGACTGAAAGCCCAGAAAGACCAATACGAGAGCATCATCGCTTCAGCAGAACAATATTACGAAAACAAAGCCTACAAGGAAGCTAAGGCACAGTTCCAGAGCGCGTTGGTCGTCGTCCCAGGCGATGCTTACGCCAACGACATGATTGCCCGCCTCAATCCATTGATTGAAGAACAGGATGCCGAAGCCGCCCGTCTGGCTGCCGAAGAAGCCGAGAGAGCACGTCTTGCTGCCGAGGCCGAGGCTGCACGCATTGCCGCCGAGGAAGAAGCCGCACGTCTGGCCGCTGAAGAGGCAGCCCGCATCGCTGCCGAAGAAGCTGAAAAGGCCCGCCTTGCTGCCGAAGCCGAGGCTGCACGTATCGCCGCCGAACAGGAAGCCGCTCGTCTGGCTGCCGAGGCTGAAGCCGCTCGCATCGCCGCCGAAGAAGAGGCCGCTCGTCTGGCTGCTGAAGAAGCCGCTCGCATCGCTGCCGAAGAGGAAGCCGCTCGTCAGGCTGCCCTCGCCGCCGCCGAAGCGGAACGCCAAGCCAACATCAGCGCCATCCTGACCGCTGCCGACGAATTGTTTGGCAATCAGGATTATGCCGCTGCAAAGATGAAATATCAGGAAGTCTTCGCCATCGATGAAGGCAACGCCACGGCAACGGCTAAGATCAAGGAAATCGACAACATCTTCGCACAGCAGGCCGCTGAACTGCAGCAGCATTACGACAATGCCATGGCTGCCGGCACACAGGCCGTGACTGCACAAGACTACGCTACGGCCATCGCCAAATTCGGTGAAGCCCTCACCTACAAACCCAACGACGAAGCCGCCACGACACAGCTTGCCGCCGCACAGAAACTTGAAGACGACCGCATCGCTGCGCTGCGCGTACAGTACAACGCTTTCATCAAGGATGGCGACGCCAACTTCAAGGCTAATGTCTTCGACAAGGCCATTGAAGCCTACACCAAGGCCGAGGAACTGAACCTTGAGACCTACCCTTCCGAAATGATTGCCCGCATCAGCGAAATCATCGAGGCTAACAAACTCTATGAACTGAACAACGAGTATATCACCCTATCGGCCGGCACACCTAAACGCTTCGATTTCAACAAGATTGAGATTGGCGTGCGCCGCAGCAACTACATTATAATAAAGGTGCGCAATCCACATCCCGAAAAGACCTTCCCGATGATTGTCTCCTTCGGCGGCGAAGGTGGCAAAAACGGCGGTTTCGTGCTGCCTATCCCCGACAACGAGGAAGAAAAGACCTTCATCTTCCGCATTGGCGCACAGTACAAGTGGTTCAGCGAAGACAACACCTGGATTGAAATCATCAGCGAGAACAACGATGTGGAAATCGGACTGGTGGAAGTTTCGAGAAGCAATTGATTGTTTTTGGTTATCGGTTTACGGTTATCAGTTATCGGTTATCAGTTTGCAAACTGGAAATTGGTAACTGAAAACTTTTATGGGAAAATAGTAGCGGGAAAACAATTCAGAGAGAATAGATTCGGTGTTTGCCTCTCGAAGAGAGGCGATTTCGGTATCCCTGCACATAGTGTAGGGGGATTCGTAGTCAGGTTTAGAGTCTGGTTTTGGAACGTGTGGTGTGGGTTCGCCTACCGGGTGCAGCCCTACACTACGCTACGCTCGTATAGGGTAACTGAGGTGTCGCCTCTTCGAGGCTTTAAGACGGTTGGTTTTTTACTTACTACAAAAAGTCTGTTCGGCTCTCCGCTAAACTTTTAGCGGACATCAATATTTTCAGTTATTTGGATGAGACTTTTAAATTGAGAACTAATTATAACGCATTGATATTTAGGCATTTTTTGGCGATTTTTGAAAAACCGCGCTGTGATTTGAAAAAAAGTGTAGTTTTGCAGTCATAGTTTAAGCACAACAATACACATCAAAATAGAACAAACGGTAGAAAAAGTAGAAAGTAATTTATAATTTAGCAGCATCAGACTATCATTGTGGTCGTCAAGAAAGTAAGCGTCGGAAACTTATCTCATCTCTGATACAAACCACAGCAATGATGGTTGGCTTATTTGTATAGGTAAACTATGCGTTGGAATTAGCCAATCGCAAATATAACGATATGAAGATGCCTTGCGCCCAATACGGGTGTAGGCATTTCTTATATTTGCGAGAGGTCAGAGACAGTCCGACGCTTCGCCTCAGACGACCGTAAGAAAGCTTGCACCTTTTTTACGTCCACACATGAAGCCAGCAATGCATTAGCGATAGTAATATGCTCGAAAAAAAACTATCACTAATGGCACAAGAAAACATTGACGAACTCCATCGTCAAATCAAAGAACTGGAGAAAAAGGTTGCCTATCTAAACACCCAACTGAAGCAGGAGAATCGTTTCGGTTTACAGTGGATAGATGTGCCAGAAGCTTTCGAAGCAGAAAGCGAAAACAAGATTCCCATCCTTGAGGAAGTTCCCGAACTTGCCATCACCAACGATGATGGCAAACCGACCCACATTCTTATTGAAGGTGACAATTTTCATGCCCTTACATGCCTGAACTACACGCATCATGGTAAGGTGGATGTAATCTATATTGATCCACCGTATAATACTGGCAGCGATGGATTTACCTATAAAGACAAAAGGTTTCTTGACAGGTTTCCAGATGGAGCACCCATACCCAAAAATCACCCCCTCAGACATAGCGTGTGGTTGTCTTTTATGGAAAAACGCTTAAAACTAGCCCGTTCATTGATGAAAAACGATGGGGTTATTTACATCAGTATCAATGAAGAAGAATACGCTAACCTAAAACTACTATGCGACAGTGTTTTCGAATATTCAAATTACATCACAACAATTACAGTGAAAGTCCGTCATGAGAACCGTATTCTTAAAGGTGACAAACCGATTCATGAAACTACCGAACTTCTTTTGATGTACAGAAACTCCCCAAGTTTCAACATTAGCAAAAGAAACGTTGACAATTCAGATCCATCAGAATACAAATATGAAATCAAAGAGCTTATTGACAATCCAGTTGTGATTAATATGGGTGGCAGAGATGTAGAAATTTTCAGACCAGATGAGTATGAAATTATTGAATTTGATGCAGACTTTTCCCATCTAAAGAAGATAAATATACGAGGTTCAATCAAAACGGGAAACAGTTCTGGCAGATTTCACATGAGTTATTTGGAGGAGAGAAACAACGAATTCAATGTAATATACAAAGTGCCAAATATGGGTGACGATGGTAGAGATGCACGCTATTTCTTGTCTCGCAGCAGTGCTGATAAGGCAAACGGTTTTTATTTCCAAGGAGCACCGATAAATCGAGAAGATACAAAGGAAATTCCATATCCAAATTTTCTTGATTTTGAAGAAGAATTCAATCTTGTTGGAGCAGAAGGTGGTGTCCCGTTTGATGGTGGAAAGAAACCAATTGCTTTTATCCAGTTTCTAATAAAACTAGCAAAAGGCGAGAAAAAGAATCTTACTATTCTTGATTTTTTTGCAGGAAGTGGTTCAACTGCTCACGCCTATATTGATGGTGGATTTTCAGGTCAAGTCATTGTCGTTCAATCACCAGAACAAACTTATGAGATAAAAAAAGGAAAAAAAGTAGCTAAAGATAATTGCAAAGGTGTTTTCAATGCAGGCTATGAAAACATAAGCCAAATCACAAGAAAGAGATTTGAAAATGTCATTGGTGGCTACATTACGGAAAAGAAAAATTCAACAATCCTTTACGAAGAACAACTAACACCAACTTCTTTAGTAAATGGAGCAAAAATGTTGGAAGAAATAGAAAAAATAAAAGCAGAAAACGAGAACAGATATAATTCTTTCACAGTTCAAATCATTGATAATGTATTAGTTCTGAAAGGTATCATATCTAAGAAGCAACCTGTCCCTCCCCTCGGAAGCTCTCTAAAATACTACCGGACGACATTTGTCGGTTCGAACGCAAGCCGTCAGGCGACAGACGAAGACAAAACCGTCCTTGCACAAAAAGCGGGCTGTTTGCTTGCCCTAGCCGAAAACACGCTTTACGAACAGATAGTCACCGACAACTATCAGATATTTAAGGATAAAAACCACGATATATGGACAGCCATCTATTTCAAGGAAGACTATCGTCCGAAATTCTTCAATGAGTTTGTCGACGCTGTAAAGGCTCTAAAAGGCACAAAGAATGTCTACATTTTCAGTTGGGGTGATGTAGGTTCGTTTGAATCGTATTTCGATAGCGATACGCATATCAATATCAAAGGCATTCCACAACCCATACTCGACATTTACAAATCACTAAACTCGTAATCAGACATGGAAAACATTTCATTTCAAATAGAAGCAGTAGAAAAAATCATCAATCACATAAAGACACTTTGGTCAAAGCCGAGCCGTCAGATTCCCATTGTTTTTATGGCACCAACGGGAAGCGGCAAGACCTACATGACCGAAAAAATGATTTGTGACCTTGCCGAGCAACCCGATTGGGACCAAAATGTGGCATTCGTATGGATAAGCTTTTCTGACGATATCGCTATGCAAAGTAAGGAAAAGTTCGACACCTATTTTCCGACAAGCAAGCATGGTCGTTTGCTGACTATTGAAGATTTCAGTTTAGGCACTTTGCAAAAAAACGATGTGCTATTTCTTAACTGGCAGAAACTAGTGTCGGACAACGCCGAAAATCGGAATTATCGCCGACCAGACGACCCGCGTATGCGTCACGAGAGCCGAGTATATTTTGAAGATTTCGTTGAGAACAGCCATAATAATGGCATTGAAGTAATACTGATTGTCGATGAAGCACACCTCAATCTGACGGAAAGATCTCAGCGTGATGTGATTGACCCTTTGAACCCTAAAATAAAACTGATGGTTTCAGCAACTCCAAAGCAAGACACAATAGCAGATGCGGCAATAAATGGCGCTTTGGTGAAGATTGAGCATCAGGATGTTGTGGATGCCGGGTTGATAAAAGAGAACATTATCTGCCAAACTGAAGAAGAACTGAAAAAATATGATGGCGAAGACGAAGATCACGTTTTGCTGCGTCTTGCCATCGACAGACGCAACGAACTGAAAAAAGAAATAGAATCGTTTGGCGTAAAGGTCAACCCGCTTGTAATCATTCAGTTGCCTAATGACGACGAAGAACTGATTAACGAAGGTAAACCGACCAAAGAAGAAATCACAAAAGAGTATCTTGTCTCACAAGGTGTAAAAGCGAACCATATAGCTTCCTGGTTCACAGGAAAGAAAAAACCGGAAGGACTTGAACTGAATGACAGTGAATACGAATACTTGTTGTTCAAGACCGCTGCCGGAACTGGTTGGGACTGTCCACGCGCTCAAGTACTGGTAATGTTCCGTGACATAAAGTCGGAGATATTCCACTCACAGACAATAGGTCGAATTCTGCGTGTGCCTATCATGAACGAAGAAGTTTCAAAGGTTTTCCGAAACGGTTACATATACACGAATTTCTCTCGTCAAGCCGTCGAAGAAGCTGATTATCAAGAGCAAGAAAACCGCCCCAAGACGCTTGTAGCCTACAATAAAAAGGGCGAAGATTATGTCATTGATTCAAAACTGATGACAGATTTCCTTTCGCGTGTGGATTATGGCGATTTAGGTAAATCCGGAGAATTCCAGCAATGCTTGTTAGATACTTTTAATGCCTTCTTTGGCATTCGAGAGGACGATGCGTTTGATGTACTCCGTGATAAACTTACAGCAAAAGGACTTGAAGTCTCTATAGATTTCAAACATCAAATCATTGTAAATGCCGTATTTAAGGAGTATGAAAAGATTGGATTATCATTGAAAGATTCCGATGTCGCCTCAAGAGAATGGAGCCGAAGTGATGTGCAAAAACTATTCTCGTTACACCTTGTGAATATACTTCGCTCACAGACAGATAACGATTGCAAAGTAGGCAACATTGTCCGCGCCATACCTACATTGAAAAGTGCCATACGCATTTGGTTCAAAAGCTATGCACTGCCATCGGAATCGGAAGACAGATGGTATAGGGTATTCCTAAATGATGTGGTCAATAAAGAAGATGCAAGCATATTCAGAAGACTCATAACGGAAACTTTAAAAAACTATCACCCATTATTGGAAGCGCAATTGAAAAAGCGTAGAGAAGAAAATAACCAAAGACAAAGCGAGCCATTCGTCCTGCGAAAAATGTACGCCTTTACTGAAGAATACGAGAGCTTGCCCGAAACCAAATGTTTACTTGCCCCTTTCTACCTCCGCAAAGAATATGTAGGCCGAAAGACAGAAGAAAGTTTCGCAAAATTCCTTGACCAGCAAGATTGCATTGAATGGTGGTTCAAAAACGGTGACAACGGCAAGGATTGGCTCGCCATACGCTATTTCAACGAAGTAAAGAAAGAGGAAGCACTTTTCTATCCTGATTGGGTTTTCAAAAAGAAAGATGGTACAATAGGAATATTTGACACAAAATCCGGACAATCAGCTTCATCAAAAGAAACCAAAAACAAGGCAGAAGCTCTTCAAAAACGGTTGAAATTACTAAACGATCTGAATCTATATACTATTCGTTTCATAGGAGGTATTGCTCGCAAAGAAAATGGAATGTGGTATTATAACAAAAACATGACCTATACTTATCAGGAAGGAAGCACAGAAGGTTGGGAACTCTTTTCTGATGCTTTTGTCACAAAATTAGAACAGCATGCTATGTTTTCTATCGCTGCCGAATCAAACACATACGAGAAATAACATGTGTCAATTAACATCCCTTTTCTTTTTTCTCAAAAATCCCCGTCAACCATAAACACTAAATCCCTATCTTTGCGAAAATTTTAGTCACAATGGAAAAAAGCGATTGTTGTTACAATTCCTATCTTAACATTCTCAAAGAAGAATTAGTGCCAGCCATGGGCTGCACCGAACCAATTTGTTTGGCTTACGCCGCCGCCAAGGCACGCAAAGTGTTGGGCAGCGAACCGAAAAGAGTTGAAATTCAAGCCAGTGGAAACATCATCAAAAATGTGAAGAGCGTCATCGTTCCGAACACGGGCGGCCTGAAGGGCCTGAAAGCCTCCGTTGCTGCAGGCATCGTGGCCGGCAATCCCGACAAGGCTCTGGAAGTCATTGCCAGCGTCACGCCGGAACAGAAAAAGGAGATCCAGCATTTCCTCGACACCATCCTGATGACCATCGTCCCGCTGAACCTGATTGCCCGCCTCGATGTCACCGTCACGCTTTACGATGGCGAACATTCCTCAAGCGTCAGAATAGCAGGCTTCCACACCAACATTGTGAAGATTGAAAAGGACAACGAAGTGCTTTTTGAAAGCGAAGACACCAGCACCAACGCCAACCTCACCGACCGCAGCTGCTTGAACATGGCCAAGATATTCGACTTCGCCAACACCGTCGACCTCAACGACTTGCGTCCGCTCATCGAGCCGCAAATCCGTTGCAACAAAGCCATCTCGCAGGAAGGCCTGAAGAACAACTGGGGTGCCAACATCGGCAGCACCTTGCTCAGCTACGGCGACGATGTCCGCCTGAGAGCCAGAGCATGGGCGGCAGCAGGCAGCGACGCCCGCATGAGCGGCTGCGAGATGCCGGTCATCATCAATTCGGGCAGCGGCAACCAAGGCATGACGGCTTGTCTGCCAGTGCTCGCCTACGCCGAAGAATACAAGGTTGACGAAGAACGCACCATCCGTGCCATCGCCTTCTCCGACTTGGTCACCATTCACCAGAAGACCGGCATCGGCCGCCTGAGCGCGTCCTGCGGCGCGGTGAGCGCGGGCTGCGGCGCCGGCGCGGGCATCGCCTATCTGCAGGGCGGACGCTTCGATACCATCGCCCACACGGTGGTGAACTCCCTTGCCGTGACCAGCGGCATCGTCTGCGACGGCGCCAAGAGCTCCTGCGCAGCCAAGATCGCCTCTGCGCTGGACGCGGCGCTGATGAAGAAGCTCTTCAAGCTGGGACCGGCGT
>CALGBV010000376.1 GCA_937884015.1 uncultured Bacteroidales bacterium | reverse complement strand
GGAACGCTTCGAGGTGGGCGACCAAATCGTCTCCGTAGATGGCGAAGCCATCACCGAAGAGAACATCTGCTATTACTACGATTTGCTGACCGAGACCAAGGATTGGTCGGGTTTCGACATACAGGTGAAATGATCAGAGGGGTCCACAAAACATGCAAGACAGTGACAAGTTTTTTTTATGGGATAACAGATAAAAAACATGGTGCTATCGAGCTATTCCTGGAAATTTTGCGATTTAGGTCGGTGCTATCGAGTTGTTTCTAAAAAATTTGTGATTTTCATCATTGCCATTGAATTTTTCATGAAAAATTTGAGATTTAGAAAAGTGGCATCAAGTTTTTTCTGAAAAATTCGAGAATTGCCTCCTTGCCATTGAGTTTTTTTCTGAAAAAACGGGTAATTATCTATCTGATGTTGATTTTTTCCTGAGAATTTTGCGATTTTAGTCAGTGCTATCGAAAAAATTCTCATATTTTTGCATTTTAAGTCAGCGGACGTGATTTGAAACATGAAACAAGGCCGGAAAAGGTCTGTCTCGTTGACGTCACACCTCGAAAAGTCGGGGTTTTTGAATAGACAATTGAAATAATACTAAGATAAATGGAAAAAAAGAAAGAACTTTATCAGAATTTGTCTGCCTCATTCATGATTGCGGCAGCGAGACGATTCCTAAACTACTGTAAAGAGCATGATGTCGACCACGTGTTAGAGGTTTTGTTGCCTATGCTGGAAGATGCAAGGGACAAGGTTGATGCACAGATGTACAGGAAGAAGCCTGACCTGAGTTGTCTGGAAGAGTCGAAAGCATTGTCGCAGCGTGTCATTGCCTTGAAGCATCTGCTGGTTTCGTACCGCTATACGGATGTGCCTTCGGAAAAGGAACATGCCGAGGCCTTGCTTACATTTATGAAACGACTGGGAGGCATTGCCAAAAAGAACGAATCGTACAAGATGACGAGGACGGAACTCTTGCTGGAGCAATGCTCCGAACCGGGTTTGGCAGAGCACGTGGCGGCTTTGCCTGGCGTCAACGATAGGCTGTCGGATTTGCGCGTGGCAAGGAATGCCTTGCAGCAACGCCGTTTGGAAGTGGATATGAAATCGGCCACAATGCCAAAGAAAGAACCGCTGCCCGAATTGAAAATGAACCTCGCTGCCATATTCAACCGCATTGGAAATTACCTCGACACGATGACGCTGGTCGATGCAGAGACCTATCAGCATTTCCTGAACATGTATAATTACTTGGTTAAGGAAGAAAACGCCAACTATAAGTCGAAGCGGAAAAAGAGGGCAGAGGATGCACCATTGGTATCCTTTGTGGTTTCGGAGGACTCGGAGGATTTCGCAAAACTTGCAGAACTTTGAGGCAAACCGTCTGGTTGATGGCAATTCGCATTGAAAAAGGAAAATCAAATCCGAAAAGTCCCGAATTATTGTTCCCGTTTCCTTAATAATTCGTATTTTTGACCCCTATTAATTAAATGTATATTTAAGGGGACTTCTATTTTTACATTTTTGCGCCGTCCCTCTGAACTTTGTGAAGT
>CALGBV010000375.1 GCA_937884015.1 uncultured Bacteroidales bacterium | reverse complement strand
ACAGCGATTCCAATGTGCTCGATGTGTGATGGATTCATGATTTATTCGAATAAAATTAAAAAAATACGTATTTTGATTTCGGCTGCAAAGGTAGGGAAAAAAACGCTCCCTTTTTAAATAAGGTGAGATTTAATTTGCGTGGGTGTGAAACCGTCATTTAGTGGACTTTTTGACACTTAGACATTTTGACACTTGGACATTTTGACTTTTGGATTTTTAAATTATTCAGGTGTATACAGCTCGTTGAGCCTGTCGAAACGAAAACTGCCTGTTGATAATTTGTTTTTTGGGGATTGACGACCCACCACATAGCACCCACCACATGTTCATCAAGGAGTCAGGGATGGATTTTCTTCGCTGTTCTTTCAGGGTTTCTTCGTCGTTTCTTCGGCTTCAATCCTTCGGTAGCCATTCGGTAGCCGTTCGGTAGGACTGACCTTCAAATCATGCGGCAGTTTTTTTGCTAACGACTCCTTTGCGGCAATTAGCGTTTTAAAAAAGCATATCCAAATTTTTTCCTATCTTTGCGGCAATGAAAAGGATTTTGCACACATGGCTTCTGATAATACTTGTGATGGCAGGTTGCGCCAAACAGGAATGCGGCTTTTTGACTCCAATCAATAGCGAGGATAAAGAATACGCCCTGTTTCTCGATTCCTTGGAAGTCCTCATAAGCGACTATAATTGTTACCACATTGAGGACTCTGTCCTTATGCCGGTCATGGCTTTTTACGAAGAAGACAGCACCCAGCGTCACCTGTGGATGCAGGCTCGCTGCAATTATCTTTCGGGATGCTTGCTGTACGACCAGAACCGAATGGAGCAATCTGCAGCTTGTATCGTCAAGACCTTGAACCTCTTGGATACTTATTTTGATGCATCCAATGCCTCCGTTGGACGACTTTACAGCAAGACCTTTATAACCGCATCGCGTATTGCACACCTGTTTTCAGGGGAACATACCAGCGAACAATTGGCCCGGTTCGGTCTGGATTGTGCCACGACTGCTAACGATACGGCATGGATGCTCCGCAGTTATGCCAACCTCGGCTTGTTGTATGAACGCTTTGGCAAAGCGGGCGAAGGCGACACGGCTTTTCTTTATTGCCGCGAAGGTCTCTGCATGGCTGATGCACAGCGTTTCCCATTCGAGACTGCACTGTTGGAAAATTCCTTAGCCAATTGTTTGCGCCGCAGCAATGAATGTGACTCGGCACTCATTTATTTCCGGCAATGTGACACCTTGGTTGACAGCACCTATATTTTCCATTATCGGAATTGCATCGAGATGGCTTTCGTTTACTACAATTTGCAGGATTATGCTTCGGCTATAGCGGTTTTGGAAAGGGCTTTCAGGACTGAAAGCCGCATATTTAAGATTCAGGCAGCTTTCGGTCTCGCCGATTGCTACGAGAAGATGAACGACACGCTGAAGGCTATGCCATATTACGCTATAGTGAAAGAAGGACAAGCGCAGCAGACGATAAGATCGAATCAAAACGGGGAGGCTATGGCAATGTTGAATGCTTATCTGAGAACCAAAATGGCGCCACAAAATGGGAATGTGTGGTTTTGGCGATTGATGGTCATTGGAATATTGGTCTTGGCAGTCATTATTGTGACGGCTTTCAAAAGGGGCAAAAAGGATAATGTTTCTTTTGTGCAAAGTTGGGCACAGTTTGAGCAGTCGGATGCTTTTGTGCGCATCCGTGAGCGATTGGCTGCTTATGGTGGAAAAATATCCTCAAAAAATGTAGATGATTTCCCCGATTTGGCATTGGGGCAAGCTGATTTTGTGGCTTTGAAAGATGCTACTGATGCCGCGTTTAGTGACTTTGCAACTCATTTGGCCAAGCAGTACCCCGAACTTAATCCTGCCGACCTCAACGCCTGCTGTCTTGCCTTGATGGGTTTGAGCCATGCCGAAATGGCCGTGTTACAAGGCGTGAAGTACAACTCGTTTACCAATCGTATTTCGAAAATCAAGAAAATCCTTGGCACGGAAGAGAACCTTTCGGACTACTTAAAGAACATGTTGAAAAAGGACTAATGGCTGCGAAAAACGGATTGTCCTGAGATTTTTCGCAAAGTTTTCCATTCGTATTCCTCATTCCGTCAAATCATGTGGCTTTTCGGAAAAATGTGTCGCTTGTGAGGCTAAGAAGCTGTTTTTGCGATCAAAACACGGGAAATTGTGTGTGAAATGTGTGTGTGATTTTCGCGTACCATATTGTGTTTTGCTTTATTTTTGCCATTGAACATTAAAAAAATACAATGAAAGCAAAAACACAATTACTACTTGCCTTCGCCCTTCTCTTCGGGGTCAAGGCTTTTGCGCAGGAATGGGAATGGAGCTACAGCGAAGAATATACTAGTTCCGGTTATTTTGTGTCTTGTGAATTATCCAATGGAAAAATTATTGCCCAGGGTGGTTCAAATGAAAGAAATCTGTATGGAGGCGTTTCGTCATGTAATCCTATGCTGATGATGTTGGATTCAAATGGGACTGAGTTGGCTGTTTCCAAGTATCATAAGGATGGTTACTATGCCTATGAACCTTATGTCCTCGAAAATGGTTCGGGCGACGTGTATGCAATGATTGCCTATAACCCCGACCATGACACTTGCTCGTTGAACTATTTCAAGAACTTTGAGCCAGTCACCGACCACTGCATTCTGGGACTATACAAACTCAACGACGACCTCTCCATTGCCAAGAGTCATGAGGTGGAAATCCCCATCGACACATCGGAGTGGCACTGCGAAGAAAACATTACGTTCCCATACAACTGTGGACAAGTACATCTATATAGTGCCTTTGTGGATGACGACGGCAATATAGTAGGTGCCTACTCCAAAACTGTCACCGAAGATCGAATCACGGCTCATGGTTACGATTCGACCGTGTTTTTCAGAATGGACTTCGACGGAAACCTACTGGCCAGAGCCGCTTATAGTGGTAATATGAGGTCGGGAAGCATGCCTATTTATTTGTATCAACGCTATCATATTGTCAAGGCAGACAGCCTTTATCTGTACTATGGAATCCGTTGGGATGTCGTTGAGGAAAACCAGGATAACCTTATCTATCTGGATCATGATTTCAACATCGTTCGCAGTCGGTCGTTTAAGCATCCTGAACAAGTTCAGGCATTTGACAATCAGGATTTTACTTACCATAATATAGTCCGTTCCAATATGGGAACGACGTTGTTGACAACTATGCTCAATGAACGTTTGGGCCACTATTGCTGCGCATTGTATGAATACAATGATAATGTCCAGAGTTATGGGAATAATACCCCGATTCTACGCTATGTTAAGAGGAAATCAGGAGGATATGATTTTGTACCCCAAGACTCTCATGTCATTCAACTTGAAGACAACTCGCTGCTGTTTGTGTACACTTTGAACGTGGGAACGCATTGGAACGCGGACTCGAGGATTGTGATAGAACACCTATCTCCTGATTTTGAATCACTATCGACAATGTACTATGGGACATTTGAAGACAACCATTGTCAGTATGCGACGGGCATCGCGACTACGCAAGACGGCGGTATGCTTTTGACATCTTTAACACATTGTTTGTATGATAATAAAGCCATTAATGCCATCACAAAATTTTCCGCCGAAGCCTTCCTGGGCATCGAGGAAGCCCACGCCAACGGCCTGAAGTTGGCCATCGCCTACCCGAACCCGGGCGGCAACGAGATGCACATCCGCACCACAGTTGAGAATGCCGCCGTGGAGGTTTACGACATGAATGGCCGCCTTGTGGCGCAGCAGCCTGTCACGGA
>CALGBV010000374.1 GCA_937884015.1 uncultured Bacteroidales bacterium | reverse complement strand
ATTTCGTGCTTGATACGCAAACCTTGAACGATTTCGAATACATGATTGTCGAGGCTTTGCAGATTAAACCAAAAATCACCATCAGCGAAGTCAGTAAAATCATCGGTTTCAAGAAAGTCATGCCGCTCATTCGCACTATGATGGAAAAAGGCATTGTGGTGATGGAAGAGGAACTGAACGAGAAGTATAAGGCTAAGTATGAGCGTTTTGCACGGCTTACGGCTGAGTATCGCGACGAGCAGAAAATCCAGGAACTGATGGATGCCCTCACCAAAAGGGCTTTCAAGCAGTTGGAAATCTTGCTGGCCTATTTCACCTTAGGTGGCGACTGCGATAATGATGTGTTAGCCAGCGAATTGCTGAAAAAAGCCAATGCCAACTCCACGGCTTTGAAGACTATGTCGGAGAAAGGCATTTTTGAGATTTACGAAAAGAAAGTCAGTAGATTGAAGGAATACAAGGTGCAGACTGATGTCTCGACCATTCAACTGACTGAAGCCCAGCAAAATGCCTTTGACCAAATCAAGCAAGGTTTTGAGGAAAACAAGCCTGTTTTGCTGCACGGCGTGACTTCTTCGGGCAAGACCGAAATCTATATCAAACTGATAAAGGAAGCCATCGACCAAGGCAAACAGGTGCTTTATCTGCTACCTGAAATAGCGCTTACGGCGCAGATTATTAACCGATTAAAACAATATTTTGGCGAAAGGTTGGGCGTTTATCATTCGCGTTACGGCATCAACGAAAGGGTGGAGGTTTTGGAACAGGTGCGCGATTTTGCCAAAACGAAATCAAACCGCCATCAGATTATCATCGGTTCCCGCTCGGCCATCTTTTTGCCTTATTCTGACATTGGCCTCATCATCGTTGACGAGGAACACGACAGTTCGTTCAAGCAAGTCGACCCTGCGCCGCGTTACAATGCCCGCGATGCCGCCATCGTGCTGGCCGCCATGCACAAGGCAAAGATTTTGCTCGGCTCGGCGACGCCATCTTACGAGAGTTATTTCAATGCGTTGAACAACCGATTTAAGTTGGTTGAAATCACGGAGCGTTTCGGTGGCGTGCAGATGCCGGAAATCATTTTGAGCGATATGCGTGTGGAGAAACGCCGCAAGACCATGCAGGCCGATTTTGGCGGTACGCTCGTCGATGCCATGAAAGAGACTTTGGAAGAAAAGAATCAGGTCATTTTGTTCCAAAACCGCCGTGGCTTTTCGCTGCGTTTGGAGTGCGACGACTGCCATTATGTGCCGCAGTGCATCAATTGCGACGTGAGTCTGATTTATCACAAGCAGCAGAATGTGTTACGCTGCCATTATTGCGGCTACACTGCCAGCGTCCCGACGGAATGTCCTAACTGCCATAGTGCCAATATAAAAATGCATGGTTTCGGTACTGAAAAAATCGAAGAAGATCTGAAATTGG
>CALGBV010000373.1 GCA_937884015.1 uncultured Bacteroidales bacterium | reverse complement strand
ATGGAAACCATGCTCATCAGCTTGATGAGGATGTTCAGTGAAGGGCCTGATGTGTCTTTGAATGGGTCGCCAACGGTATCACCGACCACGGTTGCCTTGTGGCAATCGGAGCCTTTGCCGCCGAAATTACCTTCTTCGACATACTTCTTGGCATTGTCCCAAGCACCGCCTGAGTTAGCCATGAAGACTGCCAGAACAAAGCCAGCCGACAGACCGCCAATCAAAAGGCCAAGCACACCAGCCACACCGAGGATAAGACCGGTTAGGATAGGAACAACGATAGCCAGGATTGAAGGCAGCAGCATTTCGTGCTGAGCGCCCTTAGTGGAAATGGCCACGCAACGCTCGTAGTCAGGTTCGGCCTTGCCTTCAAGGATACCCTTGATGGTGCTGAACTGACGACGCACTTCTTCAACCATCTTCTGGGCAGCACGGCCAACGGCATTCATGGTCAGACCGCAGAAAACGAAAGCCATCATGGCACCGATGAACACGCCAACCAAAACGATTGGGTTCATCAGGTTCACATTATAATAATTCATGAAATCGACTAAAGTAGCCGATGCTGTATCGACGAAATCTTCACCGATTTGAAGTGTCGTTTCACCAACGCGCACCAAGGCAATCTTGATTTCTTCAACGTATGAAGCCAACAGAGCCAAAGCCGTCAAAGCAGCCGAACCGATGGCGAAGCCCTTGCCTGTTGCAGCGGTCGTATTGCCGAGAGCATCCAGAGCATCAGTGCGTTGACGCACTTCCGGTTCAAGGCCGCTCATTTCGGCGTTACCGCCAGCGTTGTCGGCGATTGGGCCGTAAGCATCGGTGGCCAGCGTGATGCCCAAGGTTGAAAGCATACCGACAGCAGCGATGCCGATGCCATAAAGACCTAACGAAAGGTTTTCTGCCGTAAATGCAATGTGGAAACCATTGGCGCACAAGAAAGCAAGTACGATGGCGACGCCAACAGTGACAACCGGAATAGCCGTAGAAAGCATACCGAGACCCAGACCTGAAATGATTACAGTAGCAGGGCCTGTCTTTGAACTTTCAGCCACCTTTTGCGTTGGCTTGTAAGTCTGCGAAGTATAGTATTCAGTTGACTTGCCAATGATGACGCCAGCCACAAGACCAACAACCACCGACAGGGAAATCTGCCACCATTGGTTGCTTTCGGTACCGAACAGCCAAGCGAAAATGCCAAATGTGGCAACTGCAATAAGGATAGCAGCCGTATTCGTGCCGCGGCTCAAAGCGCCAAGCAACTGTTTCATGCCAGCGTTTTCCTTTGTCTTGACTAAGAAAATACCGATGATGGAAAGCACGACACCCACAGCAGCGATGAGCATTGGAGCCAAAACGGCTTTCATTTGCATACCTTCGACGGCTGATGTGGCGAAAGCGGCAGCACCTAAAGCCATGGTAGCCAGGATGGAACCAGCGTATGATTCGTAAAGGTCAGCACCCATGCCGGCAACGTCACCGACATTATCACCGACGTTATCGGCGATAGTAGCTGGGTTACGTGGGTCGTCTTCAGGAATGTTGTACTCGGTTTTACCGACAAGGTCGGCACCGACATCAGCAGCCTTGGTGTAGATACCGCCACCCACACGGGCAAACAAAGCCTGAGTGGAAGCACCCATTCCGAAGGTCAACATAGTGGTGGTGATGGTAATCAGGTTGGCTTCAGCGCCGACAGCAGCCAAAAGGTTGGTGCCATTCAGCACGAGGAACCAAACGGAAACGTCCAAAAGGGCGAGACCAACGACCACAAGACCCATGACGGCACCCGAACGGAAAGCAACCTGCAGACCGCTGTTCAGCGACTTACGGGCGGCATTGGCTGTACGAGCCGAAGCGTAGGTAGCCGTTTTCATGCCGAAGAAGCCAGCCAAACCGGAGAAGAAACCACCGGTAAGGAAAGCAAACCACACGATGCCATTCTGCAAATCGAAGAGCGACATCAGGAAGAAAATGAGAGCGAGAACCACGAAAACGATAATGACAACCTTGTACTGTTGTTTCAGGTAGGCCATTGCGCCTTTGCGGACATGGGCTGCAATTTTCTTCATCAAATCAGTTCCTTCATCTTCCTTCATCATTTGCTTGTAGAAGATGAACGCGAATGTCAGCGCCAATATAGACGCCACCAATACGCAGTAAACAATAGCATTTGTCATAAATGAACCTTATTTTTAGTTAAACATTAATTGATTTCATGCCTAAAAAACGGACAAATATAGGATTTTATCTATTTGAAAAATTATCTTTTCTTTAGAAAATCGCGAAAAAACAACTTTTTTTTGCTAATCCGAAAAATGTCCGTATTTTTGACGATTGAAGGAAGAAGGTTTTATTTTGTAACAAACGCCTAAAACGCAACAATTTTTGCAAATGAACAAGGTAGCATTGGAAATCATGGGCATGTCCTACAGCGAGTCGCAAACGGGGGCTTACGTCCTCATCATGGGCGACAAGAACTCGCAGCGAAGGCTTCCCATCGTCATCGGTAGCAACGAGGCGCAAAGCATCGCCATGGGCATAGAGCGCCAGAAAAACAGCCGTCCCCTCACCCACGATCTGTTTCTGAATTTCGCAAACAACTTCAGTATCAACATCAAGGAAGTCGTCATCAACCGTTTCCGCGAAGGCGTGTTCTATGCCGTTTTGGTCTGCGAACATCTCGGCGAACTCAGCATGATTGATGCGCGTCCTTCCGATGCCATCGCCTTGGCAGTGCGTTGCGGCTGTCCGATTTTCGCCTACGAATCGGTCATGGACGAAGCTGGCATCATCATGGACGATGAAAACCAGGTTATGGACAACGATGTGGAAACTGAAGACACACCTATAATTAATGATGAAGAATCCTTGCAGCAATTGAGCGAAGCGGAACTGGAAGACCTGCTTCAAACCGCTATCGAAGACGAAGACTACGAAAAAGCTGCGCAAATCAGAGACGAACTAAACAGCAGAAAATGAGTATGAATGAAATGGTTATCGGTTTTCAGTTTTCAGTTATCGGTTATCGGTTTTTTAAAAAGTTCAAAATTGTTCAAAAAGTCTAAATGTCCAATAGTCAAATTGTCCAAAAGTCCAAAAGTATAAAAATCAAATCTTTAAATCTTTGAATATTAAATTTTAAATCATACAAACACATGAAAGCAATCAAGTTTCGTTTAATCGTGATGAATTTCCTCATCTTTGCTGTATGGGGAGCTTACCTGACTTCCATGGGAAGTTATCTTGCCAACGCCGGCTTAGGCGCAAAAATCGGATGGTTCTACTCTATTCAAGGAATCGTCAGCTTGTTCATGCCTGCACTTATGGGCATTGTGGCCGACAAGCGCATCCCTGCCAACAGACTCTTAGGCATCTGCCACGGCATTGCCGCCATCTGCATGGCCATCACGGGTTACATTGGAATGACTTACGGCAAAGATGTCACATTTGCACAGCTTTTCATTCCATACACCATTAGCGTTGCTTTTTATATGCCGACTATCGCATTGGGCAACTCCGTCAGTTTCACGGCGCTCACACAGGCTGGTCTCGACACTGTTAAGGCCTTCCCTCCTATCCGTGTGTTCGGCACAATCGGTTTCATTATCTCAATGCTGCTCGTGAACTTCATCAAGGCAAACGGCGTTTCGTTCCAAATGACTTACAATCAATTCTTTGTCAGTGCCATTTGGGGCATAATTCTTGCCGTTTATGCATTCACTTTGCCGACTTGCCCTGTCAACCGCAACCAAGGCAAGACTTCGTTTGTCGATGCAATGGGGCTTCGCGCTTTCAATTTGTTCAAGGACAAGAAGATGTGCCTCTTCTTCATTTTCTCGATGCTGCTTGGCGTTTCGCTACAAATCACCAATGGTTACGCAAATCCTTTTATTTCGAGTTTCGCTGCCAATCCTGATTTCCAGAATCTGTTCTTCACCAAAAACGCTAACCTGCTCATCTCCCTCTCGCAACTGTCAGAGACGCTTTGCATTCTCTTGATTCCTTTCTTCCTGCGCAAATTCGGCATCAAAAAAGTCATGCTGATCGCCATGTTCGCATGGGTGCTGCGTTTCGGATTCTTCGGATTAGGCAACACAGGCAGCGGCGTTTGGCTGCTCATCCTTTCCTGCATCGTTTACGGTGTCGCTTTCGATTTCTTCAATATCAGCGGCTCGCTTTTCGTTGAAAAAGAAACTGACGAAAACATCCGTAGCAGCGCACAAGGCGTGTTCATGATGATGACCAACGGTTTTGGTGCCACCATCGGCACACTGAGCGCACAAGCCATCGTGAACGCTTTCACACATTACCAGGAAGTTGATGGCATTGGCTATACAGTTGGCAATGCAGCCAATTCTTGGTCGACTGTGTGGTATATCTTTGCAGCATTTGCTTTGGTGGTTGCTGTTACATTTGCCATTGTGTTTAAATACAAGCATAATCCAGAGGCAGAAAAATGAAGCAATACCTCGACCTGCTGCAATATATCCTCGACCACGGCGTTCAGAAAGGCGACCGCACAGGAACCGGCACCATCAGCGTGTTCGGCTACCAGATGCGTTTCGACCTTCAGGAAGGATTCCCGCTTGTTACCACAAAGAAAGTCCATCTGAAATCCATCATCCACGAACTGCTGTGGCTTTTGAGCGGCGACACGAACATCAAATATCTGCACGACAACAAAGTAAGCATCTGGGACGAATGGGCCGACCCAAATGGTGACCTTGGTCCCGTTTACGGTGCCCAATGGCGCAACTGGAACAATGAAGGCATCGACCAGATAAAGGAAGTGATTGAAAGCATCAAGAACAATCCGAACAGCCGCCGCCATATCGTAACGGCATGGAATCCATCGGTTTTACCAGATGAGCATGAGAAAGATTTCTCCGCCAACGTCGCCGCGGGAAAAGCCGCGCTTCCACCCTGCCATGCATTTTTCCAGTTTTATGTGGCCGACGGAAAACTATCGTGCCAACTCTACCAGCGCAGCGCCGATGTGTTTTTAGGCGTGCCTTTCAACATTGCCTCCTACGCCCTGCTGACCATGATGATGGCACAGGTCTGTGGCTTGCAGCCTGGCGATTTCGTCCACACCTTCGGCGATGTCCACATCTACAACAACCTGATTGAGCAGGTGAAGACGCAACTTTCGCGTGAACCGCGTCCGTTGCCGACCATGAAACTCAATCCGGAAATCAAGGACATCTTTGCCTTCAAATACGAAGATTTCACCCTTGAGAATTACGATCCTTATCCAGCCATCAAAGGAGAGGTTAGTGTGTAGGATTTGAATTTATACCTATAATTAATGGTTTTCGGTTATCGGTTATCAGTTATCAGTTTATTGTTGGCTGAAAACCGAGAACTGAAAATCGAAAACCGATGAAAAAATGAAAATATCAATAATAGTAGCATTAGCCGAGAACCGTGCCATTGGGAAAAACGGCGATCTGATTTGGCATCTTTCAAACGACCTGAAGCATTTCAAGCAAATCACGACGGGACATACGGTCATCATGGGCTACAAGACTTACCTGTCGTTGCGCAATCACAAGCCATTGCCCAACCGCCGTAACATCATCATCTCAACGCGACTCGACGAAGCACCCGAAGGGTTCGAACTGGCACCATCCATTCCCGATGCCATGAAATTAGTGGAAACCGAGGAAGAAGTCTTCATCATCGGCGGTGGACTGATTTATGCACAGTTCCTCCCTTTTGCCGACAAACTATATCTGACGCGCCTTGAGAAGTCTTTCGAAGCCGACACCTATTTCCCATACGTCAATTTCGATGAATGGAACCTGCTTGACATGGAAGTCGTCGACAATGACGAACAGGCCGATTTCATTTACCGTTTCGAGGAATGGGAACGCAAGACGGAATAACAACACATTGCATTCTTATAGACCAACAAAAAAGGCTGCCCGTTTGGACAGCCTTTTGTTGTTCGTGCCTATCCACCTATACGAAGTTGCCCCAGGCATCGAAGCTCGCTTCCTGCTCGAGGTTGCCTTTGGCATCGGTGATGGTCGTCTAGGAGCCGATGTGATAATATGTCGATGTCGTTTCCATTGTTCTTTTTCGGTGCGCTAAATTAGTAAGTTTTTCTTTTCTTTGG
>CALGBV010000372.1 GCA_937884015.1 uncultured Bacteroidales bacterium | reverse complement strand
GCACGATGAAAGAAATGTTAGGTATTGAAACAAAATAATAAATATGATATATTATTTCTCACGGCGCTTTAGCTCAGCTGGATAGAGCAACTGCCTTCTAAGCAGTAGGTCGACAGTTCGATTCTGCCAAGCGTCATAAAAAAACGACTGTTAATAAAACAGCCGTTTTTTTATATTTAACTATAAATTCTTTATAATAATCAATAATCTCTCCACCAGCTTCATCTAATTTTAAACGAATTGATTCACCAACTGTCATAATTTAACTCCTCCTATTTAAAAATATACTAACATATTTTATATACTTTTACCCGAATAACAATAGTAATAAGGTGGAGAATAATACACATTTTTATAAAATAGTAAAAAATTACAGACAGAATAGAAAAAAAATTTTTTTATCAACTTTTTTTGCAGACTTTTGCAGTCCTGATTAATGCGAAAAAGCAAAGAGGTTTTTATGCCTTTTTGCATCTTCGGAAACATCAGACAATACAACTATTTGCAAGTAATTTAAAATGACAGGCGACCATATAGAAATATGGAAAAAATGTTTATCGGTGATAAAAGACAACACCGAGGCACAGAGCTACATCACGTGGTTTGAGCCTATTGTGCCCATAGCGCTTGTCGACAACACGCTCACCATTCAGGTGCCGAGCCAGTTTTTCTACGAGTGGCTGGAAAGCCATTACATCGAACTGCTGAAAAAGACCATCAAACGTGTGATTGGTCCCGATGGCCAGCTTGTTTACAACATCATCATGGACAGCGGCGACAACACCAGCACCATGAAGCTGCCAAGTTCGAACCGCACCGACCCGAAAAACCAATTGGGCCGTCCCGCTCCCGAAAAACTTTCCGATGTCCCGATGAATCCTTTCATCATCCCAGGACTGAAGAAACTTGTCATCGACCCACAGCTGAACGAAAACTACACCTTCGACAATTACATTGAAGGCGAATGTAACCGCGTGGCCCGTCAAGGTGGTTTGGCCATTGCCAGAAATCCTGGCAAGACGGCTTACAATCCGCTGCTTATTTACAGCAATACAGGTTTGGGAAAGACACACCTCTGCCATGCTATCGGATTGGAAACCAAACGTTTGCATCCGGAAGCCACCGTATTGTATGTTCAAGCCGAGCAATTCACCAACCAATATATCACCGCATCGAAGAATAAAAACCTGAACGATTTCGTACATTTCTACCAAATGATTGATGTACTGATTATCGACGACATTCAGTTTTTGGCCAAAAAGACGATGACGCAGGAAACTTTCTTCCACATTTTCAATTACTTGCACCAAAACAACAAACAATTGGTCATCACGAGTGACAAGCTGCCCGCCGATTTGCAGGACATGGAAGCGAGGCTGCTTTCGCGTTTCAAATGGGGCTTGACCGCCGAACTACAAATGCCTGACATTCCGACACGTCTGGCCATTCTGCAAAACAAGCTCTACACCAACGGCATTGTCCTTTCCGATGAAGTCGTCGATTATCTCGCCTCCAACGTGAGAACCAACGTGCGCGAACTGGAAGGCATCCTGATTTCATTGGTTGCGCAATCGTCGCTCAACAAGAAGACCATCACCCTCGATTTGACCAAGCAAATCATCGACCGATTCATCCGAAATTCCGTCAAGGAGATTTCGGTGGAATACATCGTCAACGTGGTTTGCGAGTATTTCGGCATCCCCATTGACCAGCTGGCATCGAGCACGAGAAAACAGCAAGTCGTCCAGGCACGCCAAGTGGCCATGTTCCTCTCGAAAAAATATTCAAGTTCCAGCCTTACCGCCATCGGACAGCAATGTGGCAAAAAGGACCACGCCACCGTCCACCACGCCTGCAAAGCCATCGCCGACCGATTGGAGACCGACAAGCAATTCAAGGCAATGCTTGCCGATATCGAAAAGAAGATTTTATCATAATCCATTCCATAATGATTACTGGAAATTTCGGAAAACTTTATTTAGTTCCAACTTTCCTTGGTGCCACCAAGCCCGAACAGGTTTTGCCCGCCGGAACCTTGGAAATTGTCAGAAAACTGAAACATTTCGTCGTCGAAAACACGCGCACCACGCGCCGCAATCTCAGCCGCTTCGGCATGGATACGCCCATCGATGAAATCGAATTCATAGAGTTAGACAAACACAACGCCCGCAATTTAGACCTCATGGAACACCTCGGTCCTTGCCTCAACGGTGAAGATATGGGCCTGATGTCGGAAGCAGGCACGCCATGCGTCGCTGACCCGGGCGCTTTGGTCGTCGATATGGCACATTCCGCTGGCATTCAAGTCGTTCCGCTCACCGGGCCAAACGCCATGATTTTGGCCTTGATGGCTTCGGGATTCAACGGACAGGCTTTCGCCTTCCACGGCTATCTGCCCATCAAGAACCCTGAAAGACAAAACGCCATCCGCGAATTGGAAAGACGCTCAACTGCCAACAACGAAACTGAACTTTTCATAGAAACGCCTTTCCGCAACAACGCCATGTTGGAAGACCTCTGCAAAAACTGCCACCCTTCGACAAGACTTTGCATAGCCTCCAACATCACTTGCGAAGACGAACAGATTATCAGTCAAGACATTGCGGAATGGAAGAAATTCAAAGGCGATTTGAACAAAAAACCTGCGGTTTTCCTGATTTATAGCGAGACTAAAGGGTATTATCACAAGCGATAAATCTCATTCACTTTCAACAACAAAGAAAGTCGGCCATATTGACCGACTTTCTTGTTGAAAAGACTTCTTTATCAGCAGTCTTTTGTAGCTGCTTCCAACTTCTTCATAATCGAGAAAATGAAGATTGCCGAGACGCAGCACAGTACGATCAGCACGCCCCAAACCATCCAGAGAGGCATCCCCGTACCCCAAATGCGGGCAATGACGCTGGTCAGATAATTGCCGATGGCCGTGACGCAGAACCACATGCCCATCATCATGCCTTTGTATTTTGGAGGTGCAACTTTTGTAACGAACGAAATGCCGATAGGGCTCAACAGCAATTCGGCGAAAGTCAGCACGAAATAAGTGCTAATCAACCAATTTGGAGAAACCAAAGTGCTGCTCACGCCGCCAACCGATTTCAATTCCGCCGGACTTGCCAACGGGATTGAAGCAACAGCCATAATCAGGAAACCCAAAGCCGCCACAACCATGCCGATGCCAATTTTCCTTGGTGACGAAGGCTCCTTGCCTTTCTTGGCCAAAGCGCCAAAGACAGCCATTGAGACAGGCGTCAAGGCAACAACGAAGAACGGATTGAACTGCTGGAACTGCTGCGGCAGCGTGTTGATGACGGAATCCATACCTTTATATAATGCAAACGCACCGCCCCACAAAGCCAAAGTAACGATGCCTGATATCGCCTTGCCTTTCTTGGTTTCCGATTGGAAAGTCGAGAAAAGCGTATAAACCGAGATGGCAATCAAAGTCAATGCAAAGATGTTGAAGCCGATACGGGTGAAGCCCGTTGCCGTGTTTTGCGTGTAATCACGGGCGAAATAAGTCAGGCATAAACCGCTCTGTTGGAACGACATCCAGAAGAAAATGACCACGACGAACACCAGCACCAAAGCCGAAATGCGCTGACGGGTCTGCTCGGGCGACAATTCCTCAACATGCACGGTCGTGTTTTCCATGGTCTTGGCTTGCTTGGTATTTACATCAGCATGTTTGAACCAATTGCGGCAGCAAAGATAGATGGCCATCGAAAGCACCAACGAGATGCAGGCAACGCCAAAGCCATAATTGTAAGCACCTGACAATGAATTGATATAGTCGTTTGCAAAACCTGTCAAGTTATCCAAAGCGTAGCCTTGCTGGACAGCCAAAGCTTCGAAATTCGATAAAGCGTCAGCCGAAATCGTTCCATCCAAATACTGGTGCGCCAATGACGGAATCTGTGGCACATACGAAAAACCAGCCTTGGCAAGGAAATGGTCAGTCACCTTGGTAGCCGTAATCGGAGCGAACATCGAACCGATATTGATGGCCATATAGAAAAGGCTAAAACCATTATCGCGGAAGGCACTGTATTTTGAATCATCATAAAGATTGCCGACCATCACCTGAAGGTTGCCTTTGAACAGACCCGTTCCAATGGCAATCAGGCCCAAAGCCGAAAACATCGTCACTTTGGCGGCTGGTCCAAGCATCGGGACTGCCAGCAGCAGATACCCCAAAAACATGACGATGATGCCCGATTTTACCATTTTGCCGTAACCGAAACGGTCGGCAAGAATGCCGCCAATCAGAGGCATGAAATAGACGCATCCCAAGAAGATGCCATAGATGTTACCTGCCTGAGCTTCGTCGAAGCCAAACTTGGCTTGCAGGAACAAAACGAAAATTGCCAGCATGGTGTAATAGCCGAAGCGTTCGCCCGTGTTGGCCAATGCGAGGGCATAAAGCCCTTTTGGATGTCCTTTAAACATAGTTGTTAGATTTGTTATTTGATATTTTATTATTATTGATTCATTAGACGCTTGGTTTCACGAAGCTCCTTTTGCAGCAATTCCATTCGCTCTTTCAATTGTTCCTGAGTAGGCAAAGCATCCTTGATGCGAATGTTATTGTAGGTAGCCACACCCATAGGCGTATTGATGCCACGGAACGACCATTGCACATCAGTGCGATTCATGTCGGAACAAATGAGCAACCCGATGGTTGGGTTATCATCGTCTGCCTTTAGCAGTTCGTCCACTGCATTCACATAAAAATTCAGTTTGCCCGCATATTCAGGTTCAAACGGCTTAGCTTTCAGTTCGCAGACAATATAGCACCGCAAACGGATATGGTAAAACAAAAGATCAATTTTTCTGGTGCGACCTCCAACGACAATCTCTTTCTGCCGCCCTATGAAAGCGAACCCCGTTCCCAACTCCAAAAGCATGTCTGTAATGTTTTTTGAAAGCGCATCTTCCAATTCAGTTTCATCATATATCTCATGGCTGACTGTCGCGAAGCCGAAATCATAGTTTTCCTTCAATACCTCTTGAACAAGATTGCTTTGTAACGCAGGTAAATGCTCCGAAAAGTTGTTGATGATTTTGCCCTGATGTTCAAACAAATTCGCCTTGATACAGTTAATCAATGCCGCCCGACTTAATCCTTTTTCAATAGTTTGACCAATATAAAATATGGCTTCTTCGACGGATTTACATTTTGTAATAATTTCAACATGATGGCGCCAAGGGACAAATGCAAAAGGCAGAGGGAAATCTCCACTAGGCTGGTGGAGATTTCCTCCATCCAAAACTGCACCAAACTGGTGCAGTTTTATAAAATATTGATTTTCAACAATTTGATTTTCTACACCAAGTTGGTTCAGAAATGCCAACTCGTTATTTTGAGAATAAAAACAATACCATTTTTTCATATACCACAGATTACGGACAGAAAAGCCATCCGCATCAGGAAATTCACGCTGCAAATCCATACTCACCTGCTCCACCACACCAGCACCCCATCGTTCTTCGGCTTTTTTCTGAACAATGTCGCGGCCCAACTGCCAATTGAAAAGCAATTTTTCGGCATTCACCCTAACAGCCGCCTTGACCTGAGACGAGCGATAGCGATACTTCAGCTCGGCAATCCAATCAGCGTAATCCGTATCGAGATGAATGTCGTGGGAAGTAACTACGCGAGGCCGTTCCAAATCATTATTATCCGTTTTCATAGGCAATTATTTGCCGACAAAATTAGCAAAAAACAAGAAAGGCCACCTCAAAAAGGCAGCCTTTCCACAATATTGAATGAATTACAATTATTCAGTAACTCTTTCGAGCCATTTCACCATGCCGAACATGACGC
>CALGBV010000371.1 GCA_937884015.1 uncultured Bacteroidales bacterium | reverse complement strand
ACATCGTTAAAACCGAAAATCATGCCTGCACGCGCTGCGAAAAATGGCGAGATATGCCCGCGTCCCATGTTCACCTTGATATTGGCGAAGACCGGCACGCCCATCATAAACTTATCAAACTCCGGAGAATCAGTGTGTCCGCCACGAGCCATCTGAAACTCTGCGCCAAGACCTGCGCATACATACCTATTAAAGCGGTAATTGGCAGTCGGACCAATGGCGAGCAGGTACGGCATTTGATGAGCCACCAACATGGGCACGTCAAACATGCCTGTCGAAGCCGTGGCTTCAATGTTAAAGCCTTTGGAACGGTAGAGTTTGTAAGCCTCTGATTTTTCATTTTGTGCGTTTGCCGAAAGCATAATTGCCATCAGGCAGAAAGAAAGCAGTAACTTTTTCATAGGTTAATTGAATTAAGGTTATTTATAATAAGTTGAGACAATTCTAAAACATATCAATGTCGTTTTTTATAAACACTAATTTTCACAAATTAAACATGAATTCCCATAAATCAAACTGATATATAGACAATTAAAGTTTTCTTTTCATTTACGATGATTTGCGTTTAATAAAGCAAAAATACAAATATTTCCGTTACAGTTTATTTTTTTCAATTCTGGACCATTGTGAACTTTCAACTCATTTAACGCATAGCCGCCGTGACATATTTGTCGCTCAGCCTGAAATTATAAGCATACCTCAAAAACAGACTGTATTCGACACCAATACCCACGACAGCGGATTCGCCATGCTTTGAATAATCGTATGCCATAATGCCAAGGCTGATGTCGGAACGACGAATTGAAACACCCAATTGGAATGTGCCAAAATGACCGGCATAATTGGCATAATATGAATCCTTAGCCATAGTCAGGCCGACATTCAAGCCAAACTGCGCCTCCGCAAACGGCGCGACTGACTCTTTCAGGAAAACATATTTCACATCAGCATATAGCGGCACAGAACAGTGTTCGCCATGATCCTCACCTAAATGATTGGAATACATAAAGTTCATTCCCAATCCGGCATTCAATTTCGGAGTTATCTGATAATAAGGAATTACAGAAATGTTATATGTCTGCAACCGATAAATGGCAGCCGAGCCGCCAAGTTTCAGCCCGAATTCGCCTTTGCGATTTTGTAACTCCTGTGCATTCAGCGAGAAGGCAAATGCCATGAGGCAAAACGAAAGCAGCAATTTTCTCATGATTAAAGATTTATGGATTTAAGATTTAAAGATTTATTCCGCCACACGATGTAGCCAATGCTGGCGTGCCAGTTGGTAACGGATTGGTCCGTAGTGCTTTGCGTAATAGATTTCGGTCGGGAAAGTCGGGCGGATGAGGCAATCAGGATCAACGACCTTGATGTGAATCACATCGCGGTAGGTTTTGTCGTCAACTTCGTAGCTGTCAAGCCTTTCAATTGTGTAACCATATAATGCATCGCCATAACCGTCACTGCATTTCATGGTGCCTTCTATGCCGCTGCTTTCGTTGTAATTGAAACTGAATTGCGCACCGTAAAACTCGAAGAACACATGTGTGGCTTCGCTGTAGGCTGTAAAATGCAAAAGGCAGTTGCTGTCTTCAAAAAAGCCATTTCCGTTTTGGTTGCTTTCCTCATGTTGCGTGAATTCATAAGCTATCCCAAAGAAACTTGAGGACTGCTCAATGAAATCACTTGACACATCGTCGAATTGAAAATCCTGATGTATGCCGTTTTCATCGCTGACCGCGAAATGGCGGTTTTCGTTACTGACAAACCATTCCTTCAAATCCTCACTGACAAGGATTTCCTGTGTTGACTTCCTACAAGATGCAAACAAAAGCAACAACATCGTAAAATACAAGACCTTATTCTTCATAGCGCATGAATTTTTCTCCGTTCGACATTTCGACACCGATGATGCCGTTTTCATAATTGTAATATAGGACTTGGATGCCTTCATGCAGCTCACCATATTCACCATAACTCTGGTTATCCAACTGGAACACATCATAATAGGTGCGCCCATTGACCTGCAGTGAATCAAGCATGACATAATCGTCAAAGGTTACGCCTTTGAAAGGCAAACCGGCATAGAAATCATCTCCAACACTGATTGACATTCGCTTGGCGTATGTGTTATCAACCTCCGGTTCTAAAGCCTCGTCCATTTTATATTGATTGCTCATCCGAAACTCGAAATTGAACAGCGGATAATTGGTGCGGCACTTTGTAATGTCCTCCTGAAAATTGTCCCAGCAATATGCGGGGGCCGGAGAAAAACGATAATAACTATCGCCATCATATTCATTGGTGATCCGCAAGCTGCGCCAAACCATAAACTCAATCAAGGTTTTGTCGGTTTCGTGCTGCAAACAGAATTTTTCGCCATCCTGGTAAGGCACTGATTCACGATATTTTTCCTCCAAAGGCTCCAATTTGATTACCGTGATTTCCTTGTGTCCGCAAGACGCCAAGAGGGATAGCACGGCAAGGAGAAGAAATAGTGGTTGCTTTCTCATGATTTAAAAATTTAAAATTCAACAATTTAACAAATAGCAAGGACTACTTCACCAAGTTTTTATTCCAACGGCGTGGCGTACCTAAAGAATCGATTTCAAACTCCCCTTCAAGGAAGCCTTCATTGTTTTCGATGCGAAGATTGTAGGTGCCTGCCAACTGGTTGCCAAGATAAACCTGCACTTCCGACTTGCGCTGCGGAATGGTCGTAACGCCAAAAAGCTTCTCGCCATTCAAACTCAAGATTGAGACCTCGGTTTCGTCATAATCCTTAAAGAAGCGCACATAAAGCGTTCTTTCGTTAAGGCCGGCGGTCACATCCTCGGTACGTTGGTCGGGTTTCATCAACGAGCCTTTGATGTCGATTTTCGTTTCATTCGGATAGTCGTTTCCGTTATCCTTCTTACAGGAAGTTGCCAAAAAAGCCACAAAAACGATGGCCAACAGATAATGGATTTTTCGTGTCATACGCATTTGAATTTATTTGCCGCAAAAATACGGCACAAAACCGAAGAAAAAGCAGTTTGCTAAGTCAGTACAAACTTTTTCTCAAAATATGATTTGAAAATCAATGATTTAAACAAATCTTGTACAAACTTTTTCAGTGCAAATCCTTGTTCAGATTCGCCCTGATTTTGTCGATATAATACACGCTGCACCCCATCGCGTTGGCAAATTCCTGCCGCGAAAGGCTGAAATGCGACAAAAGGCAATACTTGAATTCCACCTCCGACAAATCGGGATATTGCTTGCGGATGTTCTCCGTCCAGCCAGGATTCAGCCGATTGAAAACCATTTCAATGTATTCCCAAGGCGCTGTTCCTTCATACACCTTTGCCTCCAGATCCTTGAAAAGCATAGGATTTGACTTGTTGTTTGACAGCGAAAGCATCTGAATGGCGACATTCAGTTTCTGAAGCAACTCATCCTTTTCCAACGATGCAAACTGGCTGTCGCGCAAATGCTGTTGTTTCTGCTGTTCCTCATTCCGGCGCTTCAATTCTAGCAATTTGCCGTTCAATTCCGCTTCTATGCGCTTGCGTTTCAATGCGATTCCAACCAAAACCGCAACGGCAATCATGGCGGCCAAAAGCACAATTACAAGCACTATGATGACCCGCAAACGACGCAACATTTCAAGGTTGTGCCTGTTTTGCTGCGCCTCGAAATCATATTTCTGCTGGATATCGTAAACCGAACTGCGCTCCCTTTCCTCCATAATGTCAAGCGTGACCTTTCCGTGCTGCAATTCATATTGATAGGCACTTTCAAAATCGCCTTCCGAAGCTGCCGCACTCGACAGGAAAGCATAGATTGCCGCCCTTGTTTCCTGACTTGAAGTAAGGTTGTCCAAACCATTCAAAAGCAATTGTTTATAAACTTTCAGTGAATCGCTTTGACCGCTTCGTTGATACACTTTCGCCAAATTAAGATAAGCAATAGGCCGTTGCGACGCATCGACTTCATTTATGGCTTGTTTCAGACATCTTTCCGCATTGCCGAAATCGTCAATTTGCTGATAGGCAACCGAATAATTGTTCAACAAAGCAGATTTCATGTTTTGACAGCCTTTCGTCTCGGCCATTTCCATAGCCGAATCCAAATAATAGAAGGCAGAATCCGTTTCACCCAAAACCAGAAACATCATCGCCATCGCATTGAGGCAACGTGACTTGCGGCTATAGTCGATTCCATAAAGCCTTTCCGCCTGACGATACGCATCAATGGCTTGATTTTCATCACCTTGCTGATTCAACAAATCACCTATATAATATTGGGCAAAAGCGCGGCAAGAAGAATCGGAAACTTTTTCGGCATAAAAATCAGCATTCATAAAACATTCCATGGCCGCATCGAAATGGTTTCGTTCCACATTGACGCAACCACCGTAAAGCGCGGCCTGCGATGCCTTGGCGAAATCCTTTTCGTCAAGGAAAAAATGATATGAATCAAAGATTAAAGTGTCAGCATATATTGGCTTGTAACACTTGTATTTAGACTTTACAAGAATGACTTCAAACTGCATGAAATCCGCTTTGCCGAAACGGTCTTCCGGATGACCGACAGACTCAAGCAACGCCAATGCCGAATCAGGAGCATTATCCACCACCGATTCCGCCTGAAGCAAAACACACTTCGCTTCGCGACGCGAATGACAGCCTGAAAACAGCAGCAAGAGTGCCAAAATATGTAAAACCGTTTTTCTCATTTCCTAAACAACCCGCAAATCTACAAAAAATTGTATCTTCGCGGCTGATTATGCGTAAATCGGTCGTCACATATTGCCTGATATTGTTGTTTTCAATCCTCGGTGCAAGGGCTTGCTGCCAGTCGCAAGGCTTGCTGAATGACCCTGTCCTACCCGATTCCATATTGAATGACAGGCACTTATCTTATCAATATTACAAAGATCATTTTTGGGATAATTGTCAATTGAACGACAGTTTGCTTTATGGCAATCAGGCATACGCCAATCGCATCGATGCCTTTTTCGACAAAGTGGTGGCGCCTCTGTCCGACTCCATCAAGCTTGAAATTGACCGTTTTTTGACCAAGATACAAAATAAAGTCATCAAGGATTTCACATTGCTTTACCTGCTCAACAAATATGAGCATCCCGTGTATATGACTCATGATGAGATATTTATACATTTGGCAGACGAATACATTCTAAAAAACCGCGATAATGCCTTGCTCAACGAAGCCGCTTACTTTTTTATTGAGGCACATTCAGGCGATCTGAAAAGATTGGCGCTCTTCAACGAAGCCCCAGCATTGTCATTGCCCGACAAAAACGGATTATACATTGACACACAATCACTTGAATCGGATTATTTAATCCTTTTCTTCTATGACCACGAATGTGACGTGTGTGCCGGAGAAGCGCAGACACTTGAAACCATCTGCCGTGAGCATCAGAATGTGAGCGTTTACGCCGTCGACATGAACTATGACTTTCAGCCTTTTGAAAACGGCTTCATCAATGTGAGCGCCTTCCATTCCCGCGGCCTCGACCCCACCGACGCCTATTGCATCGAAAACACACCTTTAATATATGTTTTAGACCGGGAAAAACGCATTATTGCGAAAAAAATCAAGGCGGAACAAATCGGTTTGTTTTTGAAATGAAATGGAAAGTGAAGAAGTTAGGAGTGAGAAATTAGGAGTTAGGAGGATTTAGTTCCCTGAGCTTGTCGAAGGGACGGACGGCTCAATGATTTAAAAAGTTTCAAAATGGCACCCAAAATTGTTCAAATCTCATTTCGACAGGTTCAATGAGCGAGAATCTCGAAAACCTCGAAGCCTCGTAGCCTCGCA
>CALGBV010000370.1 GCA_937884015.1 uncultured Bacteroidales bacterium | reverse complement strand
TAACATTTCCAACTGCGACTTTTTGCAAATTTTTCGCATTTTCAAATGTGATTTTCCAATTTCAGAGTTCCTGAAATATACAACTATGGCCTAAAATGGTGTTGCAAGTTTAATTGTTTTTTTAAGCCAAGCAAAAGGAAATCTATTTTAACGCTTCATTGGACTACAGCCTTCCCTCCCTCCAAAAGTGCCACTTTTTCCATCCATTTCATCCAATTATCCAAATCGGATACAGTTCTTGTATCTACATTGGATAGCAGTAAACTATTGATAATTAAATGTTTATGTGTAGTTTTGCAGCGAAATGAAAAATAAGTTTTAATGGCAGAAACGAAACAACAATATATCCGTCCCGAATGGACTTGCGGCAGATACGACAGCAACAAGCACGTTGCCCTGATGTATAACCTTTTGGCGGGTTATAGTTATTTCTTTGAATCTTATTCCGCTGATGTCATCGGGCAGGTGCTTTCCGTTGGGAGAAACGGAGAACTCCGCATCGAAAAAGTAGCTGAGGACACAGGCATTGCCCAAGAATCCATCGAGTCTTTTTTCGACATCTTAATAAATGTGGGGCTGCTGACTAACGCCATTCCTTCGGAAGAAGGCATAAAGAACTATAGGGCACAGCTTGCCGAAATGCGATGCAACGAAACTATGACGGCAGAAAAAACCACAAAGGAGAAACTGCCTGTTGAGGTTTCAACCGCTGAGCAAAGTTATTTTGATGCCGTTGACGATGGTCGGACGGTAACATCCGTAATGTTTGAATTGACCTACAACTGTAGCGAAAAGTGCATACATTGCTATAACCCTGGCGCCACGCGTAACGATAGCGAGACAAGCCATCGTGGTGACCGCGAAGAATTGTGTCTGGAAGATTACAAGTGCATCATCGACGACCTTTACAATCACGGACTTGTGAAAGTCTGTCTTTCGGGCGGCGACCCGTTCTCCAAACCGATTGCTTGGGAAATCATTGATTATCTGTATGAAAAGGAGATTGCTTTCGATGTCTTCACCAACGGACAGCGTTTGATAAATGATGTTGAACGCCTTGCCGGTTATTATCCTCGTCTGGTTGGCGTGAGCATTTATAGCGGCATTGCCGAAGACCACGATTTCATAACCCGTGTGAAAGGCTCTTGGGAACGCTCCATGAAAGTAGTGAGCCAATTGTCTGCCTTGGCAGTTCCCATGAATCTGAAATGCTGTATCATGCAGCCTAATCTGTATAGTTATTATATGGTGGCTGATTTGGCCAAAAAATACGGTGCAGAGCCAGAATATGAAATCAATATCAACGACTCCATTGAAGGCGACATTTGTGCAAGACAATTAAGGCTGACAGAGGAGCAGCTGCATGTAGTGCTAAGGGATGACAACATAGGCTATTATGTCGGACCCGAAGCACCTAATTTTGGTGGACAACCTCGTCCACTAGATATTAATGGTTGTGGTGCGGGGCATACTACTTTTTGCATCACTCCAGATGGCAATTTTCAACCTTGTTGCGCTTTTCCCATGCCTTTTGGGAACTTAAAGAAGCAATCCATTAGAGAAATCCTTTTGACGAGCCAAGTATTAAGAGAATGGCGCTCTGCGACCTTACAACAATATGAAGAATGTGGCAAGCGTGATTATTGCGCTTATTGCAACCTTTGTGCTGGCAACAATTATGTTGAACACCACGATTTTCGCAAGCCTTCAGAGAATAATTGCACAATGGCCAAAGTCCGTTATAATATGGCACATCAAATGATGCAAGGATTTGACCCCTTGCAGGGAAAAGATTTTGTAATTGCGCTGCAAGCTTTACCGAAAGCCAAGGTGGACTTGAAGCGTATCTATGATACAAAAGGGATAAATGGTTTCTCCATTAGTAAACCTATAACCGACTAAATTTACGACAATGAAAGTAGAATTAGTTATCAGCAAGGCTTCCAGTATTGTTACTCCTGGACATTGCCCAGAATCTTCACAGATAATGTGTGGAATCGCTTACAGAGCCATCTAAACAAAATGTTTATCAGGGGAGTGCCTTTAGCTGTGCTCCCCTTCTCTAAACAATTCAAGTTAATCGGATAAATAAGAAAGAATATGAATACGGAAATTAAGACCCTGTTAAAAAATTGGGCAGACCTTTATAACAACCATCCCAATGATGATGAACGCTTGTATGAAATTACGCTCAATACTTTACAGGAAAAAATCAATCAAGCTGATTTTGAAGATGTAGTAGGTAAGGAATTGTTCGATAAGTATTACATAATTTACGAACATTTGTTAAGGTTTGCCAAATATCTCGAAGACAATGGAAAGTGTAAATGCTAAAGAGATACCCTTTCAAATCATTAGACAAATAGAGGGTAACATCACTTATCATCCTCTTTTGAGATGTGAACACGGCGATAAGACCATGTGGCAAGTTAGTCCCATTCATGGTCGCAGTTACGTTGTTGGCAGAACGGAGAATGGCCGTTATGTGGTGAGCAAAGGCAACGGTTTGGGTTATACGCAACACAACTTTGTATATACGCCTGAAATGCCAGAAGATGTATGGGGATTGCTGCTCAAGGAAGATGCCTTGCGCGATTTCCATTGCGGACAAGAAGTGCAAGCATTGGGCATCAAGGCCAACCACATGGAATGCGTTTTGGAGTTGGACTATCCTATCCATATCATCAAAACTGATGTGGACAGAAAACCAGTTTTATTGCAATACAACGTGGAATGTCCCTACCGTATCAGCGATGCACCGTTTATGACACGGCAGCAAATCACCGATGAGGTAAACAAATGGGAGAAGATGAACGATAAAGGCTTCGACAAAGATTATCTCATCGCCGCCAATGTGCTCATTCGCAACCTGCGCATCATGCACGACCACGAAGTGCTTCACAACGCTATCCATGAGCAGAATTACACTTGGGCGTTGGAACTGCTTGACTTCGAGCTTTGCCGCACACAAAACCATCCATACAACAAAGCCGACTATGAGCGGCATGTCTGCAACTTATATGATAGGGAAGTGATACAGACTTATCAGATTATCATATACATCGCAGGTTGCCTCAATGAGCGTGTCAATTTCGAACAACTTGACAACTTGTTCCTTGATTATGGTTTTGACTTAAATAAATTCAAATTGTAAAACTATGGTCTATATCCCCTGCCAATGTTGTGGAAAAGAATTCCCAACAACAAACAAATGGTATGTTTGCGACAAATGCGGTTATCGCGTCTGTCCATTTTGCCTGCCTAAGCACAAAGGAAAATATAGTAGTGGCGGCTTCAAGTGCAGCCAGTGCGCCTTTGGATATATGAAAGAATGTAAATAACTGTAATAATAAACAAAATATGGAAAACAAAAATAATACGATAAAAGTCCGTTGTGATTATGATGATGATGTCGATTATATTTGGATGTATGCTATTTTGTCAAAAAATAAGGGTGCTTTTATCCATAATGCAATCGAGAGCAAATACAATATCTTAGAAGACCAAACTAGTGATAATTTGCCTAAGGCAGTACTTTGTTTAAGTCATCTTGGGAGTAATTCTCTTATCCTCAATAAGAATGTTGAATATTCTAAGATAATAAATAATTCTGTCCATATAAGAGTACTGATGGATTTAAGTTCATTTAGAATGTACAAAGGAAAAGAAGTTGGGAATGATACGCAGCTTCTGTTTTGCCTAAGAATAGGCTCTAATTACGAAAATATCCTTAATAAACCGACAAAATCCATTGTATTCTTGGTAGATGGAGAAAGATTGGAAATAGAAACTTTACAAGATACAATTGATATTGATAAATTCCAATATGATTTTAAAGAAATATATGGTGATGAACCTTATTTTTTATATGATAAGCTTTACTTAAGAAAAATACTTTTTGAGCTTAACCCTAATGATATAAAACGCTTTGCTGAAGCCAAAAATGTGCAGGTTTGTATTGACTCAACCAAAACGTATGATGTAAATGGTGGCGTGTTCAAAGTTGATTTAAATGGTGAGATGTTTAAAGCAGGTTCCTCTGAGCATACAAATAATTACCGAAACTATCAGATTGAAGGCTTTCAAGGTTTAATGAAGCGTGCCTACCATTACTTTGTGGACGAATCTTATTTTGGGGATTATTGTTCATCTTATGACGCAATAATGCAAAAACGGATAGAAGAATACGAGCCTATCATAATCAGTTATAGAGAAAAAACTCGGCAAGAAAAAGCAGAGGAAAAAAAAGCAAAGGAAGAAATGTTACTCAAAGAAATTAGGAAAACTAAAATCATAATATGGGTATCTGCTGCATTGTTAATACTAGGGTTAATACTAAAAAGTGTCCTTGATTTTTGGTGGTTTGGCGTGCCGGCACTTGTAGGACTTGTATGGGGCATCACTAGAAAGCTTAGTGGAGAGCCTATATCTCTTTGGGAAATGTTTAAGTACATTTTTGATATCTTAGCATCTTTGAACGGAGGCGATGGAGAACAAAATGAAAAATAAAACGATATTCAAAAATTAAGGCAACAATATTCTATTATACCCAACATCACTTAACTCGTTGGTTTCAAGCACTTGTCTGTTACCACGAGTCATAAAAGTATATTATTTTTATTCATAATAGTCCACATTTATCAGAAAATATCTATTTTTGAAGCCAATTTAAAATATAAAAGGCACAAAAAGAAGATAGAGTAACATAATCTGATATAAACAGGGCTTTTGCTCTTGTTCCTATCACTGTAAATCTGGAAAATTTATGTCAGACAGGAATGGAGAGCGAAGGTTCATGCTTTTTAGCGTGAATCTTTCGTTTTTTATGGTTTGACAAGGCATTCCAGAGCCTACAGTGGTCATAGAGGCGGCAAACGTTCACGCTATTTCTATGCCAAGGCGCAAGGGCGGAAGCCGAACCACAGGGCGGCATGGCTTACACAAAAGGCGACATACACATTGGCAACATCATCCACGAGCAACTGAGGAAAGACCGGCGCAGCGTGGGCTGGCTGGCGCGCGAAATTCCCTGCACGCGCAACCACCTCTACAAGGTGTTTCGCCGCCCTTCCTTAGATACCGATTTGCTCCTGCGCATCTCGCAAGTCATGAATTTCAATTTCTTCCAGTATTATGCGGCAGAGGTGAAGAAGGGAGAAGTGGAGAGAATGGGAGAAGGTTAAACGGGAAGCGTTGGGAAGCGGTTTTTACCTCAATCAAAAACCGTGACACAGCCCTTGTCAAAACGCCAGTAGTTTTTGCAATAGGAACGTTTTTCGGTGACATTCCGGAACTTTTCCGGCGTCATTTCATATTCCCTCTTCAGCCGTCGGTAAGGAATCATGGCAATGTTGATGAAATTCACAATGCCAGTGTCGATATATGGAGCTATTGTGTCGGGCATAGGCATCAAGTCCTTTTTCGCATGGGCAAGTTCAAACGCCCGTTTTGCGCCTTTTTCCATATAAGCGTCCATTTCAGGCGTGTAATCCAAATGCTTGTCGAAAAAGCTTGTATATAGATAGTCGAACCAAGGTTCAATCGTGTCCAAAACAAGATCGAAATAGTCTTCTGCTGTAAAAGGTAAATATCTAGTCACCGTACGCAATGCGATTTCTCCGTTTTCCAATGTGTCGCAAACACGCTGCTGCACGCAGTGTTCATATTTGTGACTGTCATCGCAACCTTTTGAATCGTTGCCAGAAGTTTCCAAGCCATTATCAATTGGATTTTCCTGATAAACGTGATCCTGCCGAATCTGGGGAGCAGAATTTTCAGCAGCAGCAATTTTTTCCTGTTGCTCCTGATTTTCCTCCATCACAAAATTCCGAACCGTATCTTCCGCAATCACAGCAACACTGTCATTTGCTATTTCGGTTGTTTCCACCATTTCTGGTAACTCAACAGCTTCATTTTGTTTCGGCTTACGCAAAAACAACAAGACGGAAATGACCAGAATCGCAAGCAAAACCACGACAAAAAACGGAGCTTTCCGTTTGGTCTGCAAAGCGGTTTTCAATTCCTCAACGCTCTGAAAACGCTCTTTGGGATTTTCTTTCAGGCAGCATCGCACAACGGCATCTTTCGCCAGATGAAACTGCTGCATGACTTTGCCCAAGGCATAGATGTCGGTGGCCGGGCCGATGCAATCCGTGCGGTTTTCCAGCTGTTCGGGTGCGCAGTAATCGCGGCTGAAACCTGCATCATACAAGTAACTCTCCGACCAGGCGAACCCCAAATCAATCAACTTCACATGATAGCCTTTGTTGGTGATGAGAATGTTGCTGGGTTTCAAATCCAAATGCAGCATCTGCTTGTCGTGCAGATAGGCTAGGGCACTCAGCAATTCGTCAAGCAGACGCTCGCGGTTTTCCTTTTTACTGAAAAAACCGGGGTGCTTTGCGGCAAACTGCTCCAGATTGTCGCCATCCACAAAATCCATACGAATGAAAGGTCCGCGCTCATCGTCGCCGTAAGCAAAATAGCGCACGATATTGGGATGTTCCATATCAATGCCCAATTCGAATTCCTTGCGGAACAACGCCATGTATTCCGGCGAATGGCACTTGTCGGGCTTCGGCCTCTTTATGCAATAGGCACGGTTGCCGACAATGAGTTTGTAGCAGTCGGAAGTACCGCCGCTATCGAAGAGCACTTCTCCCGCATCGTGCGTGACCTTGCTAGTATATTCGGAATCTTCTGTCATTTTTTTGTTGCTTTTGGCGGCTAGCTAAAGGCTAATGGCTATAAGCTAAAGTCTTTCTGCGCCAACTGCCAATAGCCTACTCTCTTATTTTTAACATTCTCAATCCATTGCGTTTCCCTGCCACATAGCATTGCTCATTGCCATCGGCATCGCAAACGGTCTTGCCATCACGGACTATATGGCTGACATCCAAAGGATGTTCGAGGCGGAAATAGTAAATGGTTATCTCATCGCCAGCCTGCAATTTCCCGTTCAGGCTTTCCGTAACGCGGAAACGGTTTTCGCCAATGCAAAGCAAGGTCAGTTTCCGGTCGGGCAACCATTCCAACTCAATGGAAGAACCTGTCTTTATCTCGTCGGCACAGACGGCTTTTTCAGTCCATTCGCTGTCGTTTGGCGCCATTCCGTTGAGGCTTTCCCAAGAATCGCAGCCCAGATAATGCGCCAAGGCGTCGAGGGTGGCCTTGCGTGGCGCAATGGGCGATTTGGCATAGCCGAAAAGCCTTTTCAAGGTGTTCACGCCCAATCTGTCGGCAGCGGAAAAAGCGCTGGAAAGCACTTCAAAATCCTTGGCATTGTCGAATGACAAACCCGATTGTTGCTTAATCTTCTCTATGATGAAATTCGGTAACATGATTCGGCAAATATACGCAAATGGATGAAATGGATGACAACAAAACGCTTTCGTTCAGATATTTTTGCCGCAAAATTCAGTCATGGAAAACTACGACAACAATATTCACATCGGACAAATCATCGAGGCACAGCTCAAGGCCGACAAGCGCAGTGTTTCGTGGTTGGCGGCACAGCTTCCATGCACCAGAAACCATATTTATAAAATCTTCAGAAAAAGTTCCTTGGATTGCGCCTTGCTCCTGCGCATCTCGCAAGTCATGAATTTCAATTTTTTCAAATATTACGCGGCAGAGGTGAAGAAGAGTTCAGATGAGAGGATGGGAGAGGGCTAAGCAGAATCGCGATGAATTGCTTCTATATATTGAGAATCATAATTAAATCTATCACAAACTAAAAAATGCGGGAAGCCAAACAACTTTCCGCATTTTTATTTATTCGCAGACCCAAATCTTTAAATCTTAAATCATTGAATCTTTAAATTTATCAATCCGCCATTTCGACAAGCTCAATGAGCGGATAAAATCTTCCGATTTTATTTCATTGCCTGCTCAACAGCGACGGCAACGGCGACGGTAGCGCCCACCATCGGGTTGTTGCCCATGCCGAGGAAGCCCATCA
>CALGBV010000369.1 GCA_937884015.1 uncultured Bacteroidales bacterium | reverse complement strand
TACACGCAAGGCTACGAAGGTTTCTTCCACTTGACCGAAATCAACGGAACGGTTGAAGAGACCACGATGTCATACATTATCCGCGATCACGACCGTCAGAAATTTGAAGAGAAGAAAGCCCTCATCACTTCGGTTGCCGAATTTCTGAATAAGAAATACGGTGATGTCGTGAAACTTGAGCTGAAGCACCAGTATTACAATATGCGTCAGGAAGTTGAACCTCATTTCTTCATCGTTGAACGTGCCATCAAGGCCATCGAAATGGCTGGCGTTAAGCCGAAAGTGCAGCCGATCCGTGGCGGCACCGATGGCGCTAACCTTTCCTTCATGGGACTGCCTTGCCCGAACATCTTTGCCGGCGGCCACAATTTCCACGGCAAGTTGGAATACGTCCCGTTGGAAAGCATGGAAAAGGCTTCGGAAGTGATTCTGAACATCATCAGGTTATTTGCTGAATAAGTGATAGCAACATAATAAGAATGAGGGATTTGCGTGCAAATCCCTCATTCTTTTATTTGTCTTCAGCTTTCATCTCATCCAAACCTTTCGGGCAAAACCGTAGATTTTCGCATTTGAAAACGAAAAAGTTCTTGGCTGTCTTTCCGCAGCGTTCAATAGGGATGACGCCAAGCAGTTCGGTCTTTGCAAAATTACCCCATCGGTATATGTCTTTCGGGTCTTTGTAGTAGCGTGAGTCGGAGAGGAACCAGAAACTTTCGCCGACCTCAAAGCCACCGCGTATGTCGTTTATCCATAGATATTTATGAATGTCTTGTGGTGTGCCTAATCCGAAAACTTCCATGCCCAAGGGACGCGCAACATAATAGTCCAAATTGGCAGCCGGGAACCATTCGCTTGCCACAATCTGGTCATCTTCCGCCATGATGCCTTCCGCGATTTTCTCTTGCCGGAATGTTGCGAATTTCTCGCCCAATTGCCGCCAGCCGTACATGTCGATGGTGAAATCCTCCCTGCCAATCATGAGTTCTTCCGTGTGTTTGTCCAAAGGAATGAAACCTGTCTTGATTTCCAAGGAGCCGATTAAGGCAACGCAAGCCGTAAGTGCAACCGATGCCGTTATGATTTTCGGGAAACCAATCCGATCTGTCTTTCTGTCTCGTAAGTAACACGAAATAAGCAAAATGAGTAAAACGTATGCGGGTGCGTTCCAATGTGGCAAAGTCGGTCTTGTCAAGGCGAAAAACCAAAACAGGAATATCATGGGCAGCGTGGTTAGCAACAATAACCGTTTTGTGGCTTTGTCGATGCTTATCTTTTTCTTAATCAATGCAATAATGGCAATGATGGTCAGGGCGAAATTCACCGGATTGTTGTAGAAAAACTCGCCGGCAAGTTCGGTGCCTATATAATTAAAGGTGGGTTTTGCAAAAAGACTGACCCTGTCGCTGTGGAAACTGAAACTGATGAAATCGTTTTGGTAGTTCCAGTATAATATTGGAAAACAGCATATTGCGGTGATGATTAACGAAAGGTACAAGGCGGGCTTTTTCAGTTGCTTTCTGTCAAAAAACAAGATGTAAAGTCCGGCTCCAACCCAAAGGAAAGCGCCTGTGTATTTCGACAAAATGCAAAGTCCGCAAAACAGACCGGCTAAGATAAGATGCAGGTTTTTAGGCTTTTCGGCAGTGAAATACTTGGCAAACATCCAGAACCCCAAGAGCCAGAAAAGGCTCATCGGCGTGTCGGGCATGATGAAAACACCCGTGATGACAAAGGCATAAATGGAGGCCGTGTACAGGAAAGCCGCATAAAGGCCGGTTTGCGAGTCTTTTATCTCTTTCCCGATGCGAAAGATGATGTAGGTGTTGGCCGTCATGAAAATCACGGATGAAAGACGGATGAAAAACTCGCTGTCGAACAATAAGTTGAGGCTGAACAATTGAATCACCCAGCCTACCATGCCCGGGTGGTCGAAATGGCTCCAGTCGGGGAATTTGGCGTAGGTCCAATAATAGACTTCGTCGTTGCCAAATTCAAGCCATGCTGCTAGGAATCCGCGAATCAGCGCGCTGATGATGAGCAGTAAAAAGAGGGTCTTTTTGATGTTTTGTTCGTTGTATGTTTTCATTTACTATATGTGTAAATCATGAATTGACATTCTTCTTTTTCTTCTTGAAGATGAAATCCGTTGTTAATCAAATAATTACTTATTTGATTCGATGGCATTGACTTGCGGCATGCAAAAACTGCTTTGTCATTTTGTTCAAAATCAGCATCCTGAAAATTGCAGTCGTAGTAATAGCCTAGGCCACAAAGGTAATCGTAGAAAGCGTAATACAATCTGTTTTGACCTTTTTCTTTGAAAGCCTGGTGTTTATCGTCTAAATAATAAGTGAATTGCTTGTCGAAGTATTCTGGAATGATTACAATGGTTCTTTCGTTTTGCTTGGATTTAACCAGTTGATTGACAATTGGTTGAATTTCATCATGCCAGCCACTGTATCTTTTTTTTGAGCTGTCGGGCGAAAATGAAAGGGCCATTGCGATGACAAAAACTGACATTATTCCAATTTGAAATGTTTTTTTGAGGGGAAAGATCTGAAAAGCGTAGGCTGCTATTGAAAGATAGAAAAACGGAAACAGAAAATAGAAATATCGATCGAGGAAGAAGCCCGTGATGAACGACAAGGCAAACGAGACGAACATGGGAACAATCCAAAATAAACTTATGATTGTCGTGTCCGAAAAAATGGCTTTTTTGTTGATAATCATATAGATAAAAAAAGCAAATGCAACTGCTAAAATGATAATTGCGATGACTGCCGTGACGGGTGCATTTAACATGCAGCAGATAAAATTGTAAACATCTTCAATGCCTGATGCTTTTGGAATCCATGTGCCGTTGACTCCAGAATCCAAAAATCGTCGGAAAAGTGTTGGAATCATTGGGCTGAATAATGCAGCAAGTGCCAGGATGTGAATCCAATAGCCTTTTCTGATTTCCTTCCTGATGTTTCCGTTGAAGATGAAAACTGTAAATTCCATGACAATCATCCAAATGGAAAGATAATGTCCGTACATCAAAAGAAGGTTGACAAATGTTAGCCAAATGAAATTAGATTTTTTCTGATTATGTATGCAGTTGATAAACAGATAGGCAGACCATGCAGCAAGAAATCCAATAAGGCTGTAAACACGGCTGTCGTGCGACAGAAAAATAGAAAATGATGAAAATGTAAAAAACAGCGATGCCGCAGCTCCAGCATGGTGTCCGATATGTTTTTCTCCAATCAGATAAATTGGGATAATTGTCAATACGTTGAAAATCAGTGATAAGCAACGTATTGCGATTTCGGATATTCCGAATATGCCAATCCAAAAGTGAAGCAGAATTTCCCAAAGTGGTGGATTGTCGCCTGTGCAAAGCAAATTCACGATGTCGGTTTGATTTTTCAGGGACACGAACAGCGAGAAACCTTCGTCAAAACCTAAATCTGTCTTCCCGATGAACAGCAGGCGGAGAATGGTGGCAATGACGACAAGCAAGGTGCATTCGATGAAGCACCATTTTCTCTTTTGCTGGTCAAAAGGATTGTTATATGGAATGGATTTCATCATTTATAAAAAGTTGCTGTTATTTTGATTTATTGCTTTTTGAGCTCTTTATTCTGCCGATGACATATCTGATGATAGCAGTGATGATGACGATGTAGATAAGGTAATAAATGGAGGTTTGCGCCACATTGATGGAGTCGGTGCGCATATCGACAATGGTTGAGGAAAAATGCCTCGTTACAGGATTCAGGTAAAGGCTTTGGTGGTCGTTGAGGTCGATTTGCGTCCTGATATAACTGTCTTTGGGTTGTATGACGTAAAATGCAGTTTCCACGTTCTCTTGTGTTTTGAGTGTCTTTCCGTCCTGACCGATGAAAGTGACTTTTTCCATCTTGTTTGCCGAAGTCTCAATGAATAAGGTGTCACCTGATAGTTTTGCCGTTTTCAGATAAGCCACTGAAGCATGACCTTGAACCAAATAGTCAAAGGGAAGCGGGTAATAGTGGTAATTGTTGAATTTGAGAACGTATGATTTTCCCTTGCTGAGCGCATCGTAAACGTGTTCGGTTTCAAGGTCGGGCGTGTTGATGACAGTCATGTTGAGGCCTACTTCATGCGGGTTGTTCACATTATGCGTGTCATCGTCGCCGATGCCGTAAACACGGTGACCGTTCGACAAAGCTACGTCCCAGTGCTCGATGGCATTGCCGTAGGGATTCATGATTTCTAATAAGCGGTAATTGCTCAGATATTTCATTTCTTTCGGCTTATAGCCATTGGTGAACGAGGCGTGTGCAGGCACAACGAAACGTGAGTGTTCGCTTAATCTGTTGATTACATGCTGCTTGATGTTCAGGTTTTGCATGAACGGATAATCAACTCGCCAGACTTTTTCGGCTCCAATGCAAAGCTGATGGGTTTTGTGAATCAGTCCGTAACCATGTTCGTATGCTGGAATAAATCCTTCATTTTCAGCGTTATGCAGATTGATGTTCATGTAGTCGGAAATGCCGTAATGGTCGTAGCCTAAATATTGGTAAACGCTGTCAATGTCTTCTTCTTTGCTGAGGCGGCCGTTGGTCAAACCAAAGAATTTACGCGAATGGCAATGGAAATTGAATTTCTTCCATTGGTCGGGATTGATATTCTGGTATGGATTGTAAAGGTATTCGCCGGAAAACGGGCGTGGCTCTTTGAAATGATAACTCGGCGTGGAAAGGTAAATTCCCAAGAACAATAGCAGTACGGCGATGCCGATGCCGGCCATCACCCGCCCGAAATAAAACCAAAATCCTCTTTTGCGATTTTTCTTTTGCATCAATGACTCGTTATTCTACTGCAAAAATAGCAGAATTTCCGCAAATCCGAAAGGAAAAGGTGGTTTTTTAAGTGGCAGGTTTGGTTAGAAAAAGGCCGATACATGCGCACTATCGGATTTTTAGACATGTTAATATCTGCGCACTATCGGGAAAAATAATTGTTTAAACTGTGCGCACTATCGGAAAAATATATATTTTTGCACCTGCGTACTATCGGAAATAAGATTTTAAAACAATGATATTCAAAAGAAAAGCATATCAAAAGTTCTTGGAATGGAAAAGAACTGGCGGACAGAAGGCTTTGCTCATCGAGGGAGCGAGGCGAATTGGCAAGTCAACCATCGTTGAAGAGTTCGCTAAAAACGAGTACAAAACATACATTCTCATCGATTTCACAGAGGCTCGCGATGCCGTAAAAGAGGCCTTTGAGCATAATCTCAACGATCTTGACACTTTTTTCATGCTCATTTCCAGTGAGTTCAAGGTGAAGTTGTACGAAAGAGAGTCGCTTATCATTTTTGATGAAGTCCAGAAGTATCCGCGTGCGCGTGAGGCAGTGAAGTATTTGGTTAAGGATGGCCGCTACGACTATATTGAAACCGGTTCGTTGATTTCCATCCATGAGAATGTCGCCGGCATCGTGATTCCTTCGGAAGAACGTTGCATAAGGATGTATCCGCTTGATTTTGAGGAATTCTGTTGGGCTTTCGGTGAAGAACAGCTCGTTGATTACATTAAATTGTGCTTTGAGAAGAAGCGTCCTTTGACCGCCGATTTGCATCGAAAGGCCATGTTGCTTTTCCGCCAATACATGCTTGTTGGTGGAATGCCCAAGCCATTGTCAGTCTATTTGGACAACGGCAGGGATTTCACTGCGTGCGATGAAGAAAAGCGTGACATTTTGCGGCTTTATCGGGAGGACATTATGAAAATCGGGAACCAATACCGCTCGAAGGTGCTGGCCATCTATGATCAGATTCCGGGTTTGCTCTCAAAACATGAAAAAAGGGTGGTTTTCAATAAGATAGTGAAAGGTTCCGACATAATGCAATACGAAGATACTTTCTTCTGGATTGCCGATTCGATGATGGCTAACGTGTGTTTCAATTGTTCCGATCCTAATGTTGGGCTTTCCATCAACGAAGACCGCACCTACGTAAAATGCTATATGGGCGATACGGGGCTTTTGGTCAGCCATGCTTTCAGCGAAAACGATGTTTCCGATGGCGAACTGTACCGTGAAATCCTGCATGGAAAGTTGTCGCTCAACGAAGGGATGTTGTACGAAAATGTCATTGCGCAAATGTTGGTTGCAGCTGGGCACAAGCTGTATTTCTACACTCACTACAACGAAACAAAGCACCGCAACGACATAGAAATTGACTTTCTCCTTTCGAACAACAGCAGACTGAAATACAGGGTTTTCCCTATTGAAGTAAAGTCGACGGAAAATTATTCGATCACTTCATTGGAACGGTTCGCGGAGAAATTCCACGAGCGTGTGGGAGATAATTTTGTCATTCATCCAAAGAACTTTTTGCAGCGTGAAAACGTTATATGTCTGCCGCCTTATATGTCGTTTTGCCTGTAGCAGATTTTTTTCATTAAAACTTTACAATCGGCACAACACGGATGGTGCGACCTCCTTTTTCCACAATGTCTTCTTCGTTTTTGGTAACGATAACAAGGTCGTCGCAATGGAGTTCCTTGGCGCAATCCACTATCGAATCCACCTCGCGCTTGCGTGTGCGTTCTGATTCAAGGCTGTAGCAAACCTGGATGAGACTTTCTACTTTCGTCCCTTTTCGTATAACGAAATCGGTTTCCTTGTCATTTGCCGAATGGTAATAAAATAAAGTTTGTCCGGGTTTGTATCCACGTCGAAGCAATTCAACAAACACTTGGTTTTCAAGTAATCTTCCAAGGTTTTCACTCAAGTTAAATGCCGAAGAATTGACGAAGCCATTGTCTACGACATAGAGTTTTTTGTCGGCTTTCTGCATCAGTTTCAATTTGTTGTTGAAGCGCGGCAAGAAGTAAAACAGGAAAGGTTCGGTCAAGTATTGGCAGAATTTTTGGGTGGTGGTGACGCTCGATATGTTTAATTCTTCTGTCAAGCCGTTGGCTGACAAAGGATTGCAGAAATTTGCAAGCAAAAAATAAGCGAGGTTGTAAAGTTCAGTGGTCTTGCGCACATTGTGGCGCTTTGCAATGTCTTTCAGCAAAATGGAATCAAATAAAGCGGCAAGATAGTTCTGCGTGATACTACGCGCGAATAACGTTTCCGGGAAACCGCCATTGCGCAAGTAATCGTCCAATAATGCCGATACTTCGTTTTGGGTTTCGTTATTAGTATGTTGAATGTCAATATTATGAAAGGAAAAGGCCTCTTCAAGACTGAACGGTAGCATTTCTACCGACAAATAGCGTCCCGTAAGCACTGTGGCCATTTCGCTGCTGAGCATATTGGCGTTGCTTCCAGTGATGATGAGGTTTTTGCCCCTCCTGTAAAGTTTTGACACCCACAAATCCCACTCAGGCAGATTTTGCACTTCATCGAGCATAAGGTATTCATAATCAGGATACACATCATCGAGCAGGCGCATAACTAAATCTTCATTCCAACGACTCAATAAGAGCTGGTCGTCGAAATTCAGGTAAGCGAAATTCCTTCCCCTAAGCAGCAACAGCGCATATGTTGATTTGCCTACACGTCGCGGTCCACTGATGAACTTGATGAGCGGATTGGACAATAATTCCGCTTTATTATATTTGGTGTGCCGCTCCAAATATGGACGGCCAAGCAATTCGTCACGCTCTTTTCTCTGGCTCTGTATGATGTCTTTCATGGATACATTTTTTTCTGCTGCAAAAATAGGCGTTTTTATCCAAAAAAACAACTTGTACTGGATAAAAATTGCCATTTTTTATCCAATACAGATAAAATAATGAATAAAATCGGAATTTTTTTCAGGTGTGTTTTCAATTTCTCCGTGAACTTTTAGGATTGTGTCAATGTTATTGTTTTGTGTGTGGGGAAGTGAAGACGCATGGTTCAATAGGACGACCATCTCATTGAAAAAAAGTCACCTAATGGCAGTCTGCACTGCTTTATTTCGTATCTTTGCCGCCTAATTTAAAATCTTTCTTAATTAAGACATTATGGAGTCAAATCCAAAAGATAATATCATTACCGAGGTCACGAACAAGGACTATGAATTTGGTTTTGTGACTGATATTGAGACCGATTTCGTCCCGAAAGGCCTGAACGAAGACATCGTCCGGCTGATTTCGGCGAAAAAGGAAGAGCCGGAATGGCTGTTGGAATTCCGCCTGAAAGCATTCCGCCATTGGCAAACCCTGAAGCAACCCAATTGGGGCCATTTGGATTTGCCTGAAATTGATTATCAGGACATTATTTATTATGCTGCCCCACGCAAACGCAAGGAAAAACAGAGTCTCGATGAAGTCGACCCTGAATTGCTGGCAACTTTCGATAAGTTGGGCATTTCGCTGGACGAGCAGAAAAAGCTTTCGGGCGTGGCCGTCGATGCCGTTATGGACAGCACTTCGGTGAAGACGACATTCCAGGAAACTTTGTCGAAGCATGGTGTCATCTTCATGTCGTTCAGCGAGGCCGTCAAGCAATACCCCGATTTGGTGAAGAAATATCTGGGCAAGGTTGTGCCTTATACCGATAATTTCTTTGCCGCCCTGAACTCTGCCGTTTTCAGCGATGGCTCGTTCTGCTATATTCCTAAAGGTGTGCATTGCCCGCTGGAACTTTCCACTTATTTCCGCATCAATGCGGCCAATACGGGTCAGTTCGAGCGCACGCTGATTGTCGCTGACGAAGGCGCATACGTGAGTTATATGGAAGGTTGTCCGGCTCCGCAACGCGATGAAAACCAGCTTCATGCTGCTATTGTCGAAATCATTGCCGAGACCGATGCCGAAGTGAAATATTCCACTGTGCAGAACTGGTATCCGGGCGATAAGAACGGCAAGGGCGGTGTCTACAATTTGGTCACGAAGCGCGGACTTTGCCGTGGCGACCGCTCCAAAATTTCGTGGACGCAAGTCGAAACGGGTTCTGCCATCACTTGGAAATATCCGGGTTGTGTACTGATGGGCGACAATTCAATCGGTGAGTTCTATTCGGTTGCCGTAACCAACAATTATCAGCAGGCCGATACGGGCACCAAGATGATTCATTTGGGCAAAAACACGCGCAGCACGATTATTTCAAAAGGCATTTCGGCAGGTTACAGCCAGAACAGCTACCGCGGTTTGGTGAAAGTGGCGCCAAAAGCCGTCAACTCGCGCAATTATTCCCAATGCGATTCCTTGCTTTTGGGCGATAAATGCGGTGCGCACACTTGGCCATACGTGCAGTGTGGCAACGATTCCAGCATTTTGGAACACGAGGCTACGACTTCGAAGATTTCGGAAGACCAGCTCTTCTATTGCCAGCAGCGCGGCATTCCGACGGAAAAGGCAATCAGCCTCATTGTCAATGGTTATGCAAAGGATGTGTTGAACAAATTGCCGATGGAATTTGCTGTCGAAGCTCAAAAACTGCTGTCGATTACTTTGGAGGGTAGCGTCGGATAATCAATTTGGAAAGCCAAACAAATAAACAATTAAACGAATAAACACTAAACAATATATGTTACTGAATATCAAAAATCTGCATGTCTCAGTAGGGGGCAAGGAAATATTAAAGGGACTGAATTTAGGCGTCAACGAAGGCGAAGTCCATGCCATCATGGGTCCTAACGGAACGGGCAAGAGCACTTTGGCGGCTGCCATCACGGGCCGTGAAGGTTACGAAATCACCGAAGGCGAAATCTGGTACAAAGGTAAAAACATCGTCGGCATGGCTCCTGACGAGCGTGCCAACATGGGCATTTTCCTGAGTTTTCAGTATCCGGTTGAGATTCCGGGCGTGAGCATTCAGAATTTCATGCGTACTGCCGTCAACGCAAAGCGCGAATACAACGGTCAGCCGGCCTTGTCGACCATGGAATTCATGAAGATGATGAAGGAAAAGCAGGCCATGGTTGAAATCACCGAAAAGCTGCAAAACCGTTTCGTCAACGTAGGTTTTTCGGGTGGCGAAAAGAAGAAGAACGAAATCTTCCAGATGGCCATGTTAGAGCCAAGTCTTGCCATTCTCGACGAAACCGATTCAGGTCTCGATATTGATGCCTTGCGCATTGTGGCTAATGGCGTCAATCAGTTGCATCGTCCTGATAATGCGTTCGTTGTCATCACCCACTATCAGCGGTTGCTCGATTACATCGTGCCTGATTTCGTGCATGTCATGTATGATGGCCGGGTTGTCAAGTCGGGCGGCAAAAACCTCGCTCTTGAACTGGAAGAGAAGGGCTACGAATGGTTAAAGGATCAGTAAGATGGAAAGCAGGACTGTAATAGAAAAAGGTCAGAAACTGCAGGTCGTCGAATACGATGACAAGGAGCATTTTGCAGGCAACAAGGATTACGAAATTGTCGTTGGCGAAAACGCTTCCTTCGAAATGTATCGCATCCAGAACCTCGATGACGATGCTGCCCTGACCCAGAATTTCAATATCAAGCAATTGAGAGATAGCCGTGTGCATATCGTGGTCATTTCTTTCAATGGCGGCGATTTGCGCAACAACATCACCATCAACATTGATGGCGAAGGCTGCGAAACGAATGTCTATGGCCTTTATCTGACCGATAGGAAGCAGCATGTCGAGAATAATCTGAAAGTCAATCACAATGTGCCGCACTGCTCGAGTTTCACCAAGTTCAAGGGCATTGTGGATGATGAGGCTTCGGCTGTTTTCAATGGTCATGTTTATGTCGCGAAAGATGCACAAAAGACGGATGCCCAGCAAAACAACAGCAATATCATCCTCACTTCGACGGCAAAAATCAATTCCCAGCCTTTCCTGGAGATTTATGCCGACGACGTGAAATGCTCGCATGGCACATCAACGGGGCAATTGGACCAAGAAGCCATGTTCTACATGCAGCAGCGTGGCATCAGCAAGAAAGATGCAAGAATGTTGCTGATGTACGCCTTTGCCGCTGAAATCAGCAACCATATCGCCATTGAGGATTTGCGCATTCACATCGACGACATGATTAAGCGCCGTTTGCGTGGCGAATTATCGAGTTGCGAAAATTGCATCTTGCGTTGTAGTCACCCGAAAGAATATAATTTCGACATCGATTATTCAAAAATCTAATGTAGAGACGCGATTCATCGCGTCTCTTAATATCATATAAATCTGACAATTATGTTTGATGTTCAATCCATTCGCCAGCAGTTTCCCGTTCTGAACCAGCAGGTCTACGGCAAGCCATTGGTGTATTTCGACAATGCAGCCACCACGCAGAAGCCGCTTTGCGTCATCGAGCGCGAGCGCGACTATTACCTGAATGAAAACTGCAATATTCACCGTGGCGTGCATTATCTGAGCCAAAAGGCGACCGAGGCTTACGAAAACGCCCGCATCACCGTGGCCAGGTTCATCAATGCGCCCGAAGCGCACGAAATTGTTTTCACAAGGGGAACGACCGAATCGCTGAACCTTTTGGCGACTTCGTTTGAACATCTGTTCATCGAAGAAGGCGACAAGGTGCTGGTTACCGCGATGGAACATCATTCCAACCTTGTGCCTTGGCAGCAGATGATTCAGCGGCATCATGGCGAACTGTTGGTCGTCCCGATGGACGAAAATGGTGTCCTGGATCTGAACGCTTATCAGGATTTGCTGAAAAAGCAACCGAAAGTCGTTTCCATTGCGCATATTTCCAATACCTTGGGAACCATCAATCCGGTGAAGGAAATGATTGCCGTGGCGCATCAATACGGTATTCCGGTTGTCGTTGATGGCGCGCAGTCGATGGCGCATCTGCCCATTGATGTGCAGGACATGGATTGCGATTTCTATGTCTTTTCGGGCCATAAGATGTATGCGCCTATGGGCA
>CALGBV010000368.1 GCA_937884015.1 uncultured Bacteroidales bacterium | reverse complement strand
TGTTGCACCTTTGCCCGAGACCATGCCTTGGCCGGCATTTGAGGAGTTTTTGTAAATGTAACTTGCTGTCTATAAAATAGATATACGCAAATTATCCAATTTACATAATATTATTACCAAAATTGTATTATACAAAATTGGTAAAAACTCAAAAAGGTGATTATCTATCAGATAACCACATTTTTAAAATAATAATCTATTTGGAAAAATTTACCAAACCAGCACCATGCCGCCACCTTTAGCAAGATGGACTTTCACTTTGTTGCCCATCACTTGGGCGGTTTCCGAAACGTAATCCTTAGCTACGTTGTTGGCGTTTGGTCCGTCACGGTAAATGTGTCCCGATTTGGCACCACCATTCAATGGCTTAAGGTCGATGACCAAATCGCGTTCCTCCCAATTGGTAATGGCACCAATGTACCAGCGGAAATCTTTCTTTCGTGCAACGACAATGTATTCGCCAACCTTGCCATCAAGGACAACCGTTTCGTCCCAAGTGGTCGGCACATTGGCGATGAACCTTGTACATTCGTCTTCTTTCAAATAGTTTGTCGGGCTGTCGCAAAGCATATTGAACGGCGATTCAAAAATCACATATTCAGCCAGCTGACGGCAACGGGTGCCGAGGCTCATCGCCTCGGTGTTGATCGGGCGGTAGTTGTCGCGGGTGGCATTGCGCATGGCTCCCTGAGTGTAATCCATAGGTCCGGCTATCATGCGGATGAAAGGAATGGTCACTTCGTAAGTCACCAAATCGTCATCATTGTCCCATTTGGCTTGTTCCAAGCCGAAAACACCTTCGTAATTCAGCACGTTTGGATAAGTGCGGCTCAAACCCGTTGGTTTGTAAGCGCCGTGAAAATCAACGAAAAGATGATATTTTGCTGCCGTTTCAGCCATGCGATAATAGAAATCGACCACTTTCTGGTCGTCGCGGTCCATAAAATCGACCTTGAAGCCTTTCACGCCCATTTCAGAATAGTATTTGCAGACGTTTTCCATGTCTTTGTCGATGGCCGCATAGCCAGCCCAAAGCACGATGCCCACATTGCGTTCCTTGCCGTAATTGACCAATTCCTGCAAATCGATTTCGGGCACGACCTGCATCAAATCAGCCTGCAAATTGACCGCCCAACCTTCATCAAGGATAACGTATTCGATGCCATATTTGCTGGCAAAATCAATGTAGTATTTATAAGTGTCGTTGTTGATACCTGCCTTGAAATCAACATTATAGATGTTCCAAGCATTCCACCAATCCCAAGCCACTTTACCAGGTTGAATCCACGAAACATCGCTCACGCGGCAAGGCGAAGCCAGCTTGTAAACCATATCGCTGTCGGCCAATTCGGCATCGTTTTCGGAAATGACGATGCAACGCCAAGGAAAATTGCGTTTGCCTTGCACCTTGGCAATGTAATTTTCGCGTTCAGTGACGACATATTGCAAGTTGTTGTGTCCGCCTTGGATTTCCGTTTTCGGATAAGCGGCATGAATGGCCGAAAAACCCGATTTTCCAGTTTCATTGCGGAGCAACAAACCCGGAAAATCTTCCAAATCCGATTCGGTGATGACAGCTTTCTTGCCATCTTTCAGTTCAACCATAGCCGGCAGGAAAACCAGCCTATCGGATTCCATTTTACTCAATGGAGTTATTGTGTAGAGGTTTTCGAACGATGTAAAGAACTGTTGCTGAATGAAATCGCCATCGCTTTTGCGTGCATTGACGTATGGAATGTGAGCGGTATAATCAGCATCGAAATTGAAATCAACGGTTTCGTTTTCAATGATGATAGGTTTCTTGAAATCCGTCACGAAACGATAGGCAATGCCATCGTTGTAAGCACGGAAAACCACGCTGTAATTGCCTTTGAAAGCCAATGTCATCTGGCAATAATGATTGTCAATCTCGTTGCGTTTGTAAAAGTTTGCCGCAATTTTTTCAGTATTTTCAACCGTCTTTTCCGATTTCAGAATTGGCTTTTCGCCCAAAACGGTTCCGTTGTCAAGTTTCATGGCAATGACTGATTCGGCAAGAACTACAGTGCCATTATGCGTTACGGAATAGGTCAGATTATCGCCAACTTTCACTTTTATGGTGATGTCTTTGTCAGGCGATTGCAAGGTGAATTGCTTCTGAGCAAAAAGATTTGCCGAGAGCAACAACATTACTGATAATACTAAAGTTTTGATTTTCATATTGTTATGATTTAATGTTCATAGTTATTCAAAAGTCAAAATGAGATTTCCGTCCCCGCCTTCGCGAGGAGGACGGCGGAAATGACGGCCTTGAAAAAGGTCGTCAAAATGTCCAAAAGTCAAAGTGTCCAAAAGTCCATTAGTCAAATTAAAAATCCTTGAATTTCATTTCCTCCAGAAAGTCCTTGAGAATAAAGTGATTAACGAAAACAATTCCACTCTGCCCAAAAGCATGAAAAGCATCAGCACCCATTTCCCGATTTGCGGAATGAAGGCGTAGTTGCAGTAAGGCCCGACTTTGCCAAACCCCGTGCCAGTATTACTCAATGTAGCTATGGAAGCCCCGAATGCCGTATTGAAATCAAGGCCCAACGTGTGCAAAATGACGATACCTACGATAAAGACCAGAAAAAAGATGAAGACAAAAGTCATGTTCTTGTAGATGGCCTGTCTTGTCAAGGATTTTCCGTTGATTTTCACGGGAATAATGGCGTTGGGATGAATGAGTTTGCGCAATTCCACGAAAATGTTTTTCGAGAAAGCCAAATGCCGTTGCAGTTTTATGCCGCCCGAAGTCGAGCCCGAACAGGCGCCGATAAACATGAGTTGAAACAGCAAAATCCATAGGAAAACCGGCCATAAAGTGTAGTTGCTCACAAAGAAACCTGTCGTCGTGATGCACGAAACGACGTTGAAAAACGATTCCCTAAAGGCAGATCCAACGCTCATTTTCAATACGAAAATCAGTATCAAGGCAATGAATACGCTTGCGCCAATAATGTATCCGACGAAAGTCTTGAACTCTTCATCCTTGAAAATTGAAAACGATTTCCAGGAGAACGACAGCAGCAAAAGCGAGAAATTGCAACCCGAAATGGCCATGAAAATGGTTACGACAACTTGTGAATAATTGGAAAACGCACCTATGTTGGCATCGCGTGTCGAGAAGCCGCCCGAGCAAATGCTGGTCATGGAATGGCACACGGCATCGTACCAATCCATGTCGCCCCAATACAGTAATAAAGTTTCTAATAAAGTGAAAAACAAGTAGATAAACCATATTCTTTTCGCCGTGTGCATGATGCGCGGATGCAGTTTATCAGAAGTAATGCCGTTCATTTCGGAAATGAAAAGCTGCATTCCGTTCATGCTTAGGAAAGGCAAAATGGCCACCGTGAAAACGATGATGGCCAAACCGCCCAACCATTGCGTCATGCTGCGCCAAAACAGGATGTCTTTTGCCACAGAATCGATATTGGTAAGCATGGTGGCGCCCGTAGTGGTGAATCCCGACAAGGCTTCAAAAAAAGCATCGGTGAAATTAGGCACGGCATTGCTCAGCAAAAACGGCAGGCCGCCAAACAACGACATCACCAGCCAGGAAATACAAACCACTACCACACCTTCGTGGTCGGTTGGTTTTACATCTTTGTAATTGCGTGTTGAGAAAACGAAAAAAAACCCCGCCATTAAGGTCAATATGGCCGAAAAAGGGATGCTAAAGGCGTTCATGCCGTGATGAAAATAAGACACGGGCACCACCAAAGACATGAAAAAGCCTTCGATGAGCAGCATGAAGCCCTCAATGCGGACAACGACGGGAATATTTAGTTTTATCTTGAAACTCATTCAATAAAAAAGTCTTTCGACCGCAGGAATGCCGCTCGGCAAGGCCAAAACGACAACGTGGTCATCAGTCTCAATTTGGAAATCTTCGGTTGCAATGTAGCTGTCGCCATCGCGCGTAATGCCGCAAATGATGGCATCATCAGGCATCTGCAATTGACCTATGGTTTTGCGTGTAACGGCTGCACCGGCACGGACTTCAAACTCAACAATATCGGCATCAATGCCGCTCAGGCATTTCAGCGACGAAACCTTGGCACCCAAAGTATATTTGACCATGTAGCTTGCCGCAATCAGTTTCTTATTGATTATGGAGTCAATGCCAATGTTTTGCGAGATGTCGATATAATCAATGTTTTCGACCAAAGCAATGGTTTTTTTCACACCGAAAGTTTTAGCTTGCAGGCAAGTAAGGATGTTTGTCTCGGTGTTGTCGGTCACCGCAATGAAAGCATCCATATCCTTAATGCCTTCGTCTTCCAGCAAATCGAGGTTACGCGCATCGGCATTGACCACCAAAGCATCCGAAAGATAATTGGTGAGTTCCATGCAACGGTCCTTGCTCTTTTCCAATATCTTGATATTCAAATCCTTTTCAAGACGTTTTGCCGTGATTCTGCCCACACGTCCGCCACCAACAATCATCACGTTATGTATGCTGATTTGTTTCTTGCCGCTCAACCGGATAATGTCCTTGATGGCATGAGGCTTTGTGACGACATACACCATATCGCCGATTTGGAAAACATCGTCGCCTTGCGGAATGAATGTGTTCTGACGGCGGTGGATGGCGGCCACGCGGAAATCAATGTGCTGGTATTGCGCATCAACCTCTTCGACCGTCTTGCCTAGAATTTCGGCTCCCGACTCCAGTTTCACCATGAAAAGCTGCAGTTTTCCGCCCGAAAAATCGTAGGTTTCAAGCGAAGCGTTTTGCTTCAGCAACGAAGTAATTTCCTGAGCGGCAATATCTTCTGGCGAAAGCAGGCCATCAATGCCCAAATCCTGGTACATGCGCCACACTTCGGGACTCAGGTTTTCCATCGTGTTGACGCGTGCAATGACTTTCTTGGCACCAAGTTTCTTTGCCAAAATACCCGTCAGCAGGTTGATGTGCTCGTCGTGAACGACCGAAATCACCAAATCGGCTTTTTTCACATTGGCGCGTTGCAGCACCGATGTCGAGGTTGAGTCGCCCGTAATAGTCATTAAATCGCTGTGCGATTCCACCAGTTTCAGCAATTCTTCGTGCGGGTCGACAATCGTAATGTTGTGATTGCTACGCACTAAGGCCTCCGCCAAATGCAAACCGACTTCGCCGTCGCCGGCAATAACTATATCCATATTCCTTTCTATTTAGGCTGCAAGTTTAGAAAAAAAACGCTTGCTGCGCTCAAAAAACATGATTCAAATCATCACAAAATTCATTGATTCCAATCACATTGATATGTGGAAATGGAACTTTTTCCAAAACTTTGAAATGCTTGTCCTCGGAAACAATGAATTTTGCTGTCGCTGCAAATGCACAATCGACAAACTTATTGTCGTCATTATCAGCCGTTATGAGTCTCAATCTGAAATGTGGGTCATACAACTTCACGTTATTTCTTGTCAGAATTGTATTGACAATAAAATCAGCCAATAATGGATTAATGTTTCTTCCTAAAACTTCAGAATACTCTTCAATGATTTCATTCGTAACGCATAAGCAATATTTTCCGTCAAGAAATGCTTTCCATGCAATATGATAAGCACTTTTCGGAGAAATGCACATAATCAACGCATTAGTATCCAAAACAATATTATCCATGCCTGATTAGTTGTAAGGAGTGCGCTCGTGAAGATTTCTGAAACTTTCAATGCGTTCATCGTTAAGTTCTCCGTTTTCCCAAAGGCGGTTCAATTCATCCTCTGCTTTTTGGGCAAAGAAATCTGAAATACTTTGCTTCAGCAATAGTAAAGTCTCAGGAGATTTGATGAACGACATCAAATTCAGAATTTCCATTTGAGGATTTGTAAGTTCGGTAGTTGCCATATTGTCCATTCATTACGATTCAACTGCAAAAATATGATTTTTGGATTAATAAAGGCGTATTTTTGAATCTTGTTTTTGATGGAGGTATCGTTTTTTCATCATTTATGCGCTTGCGCACTCAAAAATTCAGTTTCATTTGTCAAATTTGGAGTTGATTAAAAATCTGCGATTTACAAACGATAAGCATTTATGTTTTCTGACATAGTTTCGCCAAAACATCATTTCTTTTTACCTTTGCACGTCCAAATCAAGCGATATGTCAGTAATAAAAAACATGGCTTTGCACTTCGTCGGCAACAAACAGGCCGAAGAAGGTGTCATCTGCTCAAAAAGCCTTCTCTCCACCAACGATGAGATGCGTAACATCCTGCATGAGTATTTCTTGCAGGTTTTTCTTGCCGAGGAACAGTTTCATTTCATTCACGAATCGGATTTGAAATACAACGAGGTTTATGGCATGGTCAGTGAGATTTTCGACGATCCTGAAAGCCTGTATATCAATTCGGTGAAACTCGCCAAGCATCTTTACGAGAAAAGTGACCACCCGAAGATCAAGGCGGGCGAGTTCTATGTGGTTCATTTCACCGATTGCAGCATCGGCGGCAACCATTGCGATGCCATCGGACTTTTCAAATCGGAAAACAAGGACACTTTCCTTCGCGTCTGGACCTCGGAAGAAGGCCTCGACCTCACGCCCGAACAAGGCATCAACACCAAGAAACTCGACAAAGGCTGCCTGATTTACAATCTGGAACGCGAGGACGGTTTTCTGGTTACCATTGTCGACAACACCAACCGCAGCGATGCCCATTTCTGGACCGACGATTTTCTGCATGTTTTCCAAAAAGCCAACGAATATTTCCACACCAACACGGTGCTTTCCTTGACCAAGAATTTCGTTACCAAGGAGTTGCCGCAACAATTTGAGGTTTCCAAAGCCGACCAAGCCGATTTACTCAACCGCTCCGTGGCTTTCTTCAAGGAAAAGGAGACTTTCGATATGGACGAATTTGTGAACGAGGTGATAGAGCAACCTGCTGTCATTGAGAGTTTCCACAAATTCAAAGACAATTTCGCCCAGCGCGAAGACATTGAGATTGCCGACAATTTCGAAATCAACGGGACGGCAGTAAAAAAGCAGGCGCGTGCTTTCAAAAGCGTCATCAAACTGGATAAGAATTTCCACATCTACATCCACGGCGACCGCGACCTGATCGAACAAGGCGAAGACGAAAAGGGAAAGTTTTACAAGGTGTATTATAATAAGGAACTGTAAAAATGAACCTGAAACTGCGTCCATGCACAATCACTGATTTTCAAGCCGTTGTCGAATTAAACGAGACAGTTTATGCTTCGCTGCCCGATAAGTCGGTTTTGCGGCATAATTCGCCCGAAATGATTGCGTCCTGCCTACAGGAACCGAATGTGACTTTGGGCTTTTGGGATGATGAAAAACTTGTTGCCATTGGCGTTCTCTATGTTCCGCAATGTTTGGAAGAAGACCATGCGCACGATGTTGTTGGACTTTTAGACAACGAGATTACGGGGTTACGAGACAGCGAGGCTTTAGAACTTGAAGAATTGGAAAAATTAGGCATTAAGGCAGCGAATCAGAAATTGTTTCTGGTGAGAGATGGCTATCGTGGTTTGGGTTTGCAGCGTAAACTGATTCAGGAAGTGGAAAAACTGGCCATTCAAAGAGGTTTCAATCTGCTTTGCACGACTTGTTCGCCAAACAACAATTTCAGCATCAATAATTTCCTGAAGGAAGGGTATCGTTATGCCAAGACGGAAGAAAAATATGGCGGTTTAGTGCGGAATCTTTACTATAAACAGTTGTAAATCACCAAACATCCGACCAAGTGACGGAAATGACATGATTGGTTGAAACGCCATCTCCTTTGAACACGTTATTCAAGCCCATGGAATAGCGAATCTCTATGAACCAATAACTTATGGCAGCGGTAAAACCATAGTCAAGGCGGTTGTAAGCGTCTCTTTCCCAAGGAGTAAGATACTGTTTGGTGTCTCTTTTCGTCTTTACCGACATCACTTCGTTGCCGCCAAAGCAATAGCCAATGTAAGGCCCGATACGCAAACGTGCCATTTTTGCTTCGCTTTCGTCTTCTTCATTCCATTTCCGCATGTAGACGTTCAGCAGCAGCGGCACGTTGATATAGGACGATTTTTCGGCATAGAAGAACCTGTTTTTGTCTTCGTTGATGCCCGATTTGGTTTTCATGCCTTGCCGTGAATAAATCACATCAATTTCGGCACCGAAAATGGAATGTTCGGGAATCAAGGCAATGCGGATGCCTCCGCAAAAATCGGTGCGGAAACGCGTGGTGTCGACATCTGAAAGTTTCATCGTGGAAAACGCCGGACCTATCAGCAAGCCGCCGCCAATACGTTGGGCGAAACATGCCGAAATGCTGATGATCAAAAGGGTCAATATGATGAAACGCTTTCTCATTGCGGTTGCAAAGATAAACGAAAACCATCAAAAACACGCAAAAAAAGCGCAGCAGAACGATTCCGCTGCGCTTTTTCATCTCATCTTGGATATTTTTATTTCTGGTAAATCTTCTGCCAGTTCTTGTATTCTCTTTCCTGCCATGGGCCGTTGTGGTATACGTAGGAAGCAATCAGCGGGATGACGGTTGTGCCTTCGGCATAGACCATCTGCTGGAGCTTTTCGCTCACCTTGCCCCATGAACCTGCTTCGAGCAATGTTGATGATGAGCAAGCACCATCGCGCACATCTGCCACGGTGATTTGGATGGCGTATTTGTGCATTGGCACGTCGTAGCCGAGGATTTCGGCGCAGACGACGGTATCCTGAGCGAAGTTCTTAGGAGTGCCGCCACCGACCATGAACAGACCGGTTTCCGGAGCCTGCATCTTGATTTCGGTCAGTTCGATGAAATCGCGGACTGAGTCGATGCTGACATATTTTTCGCCTTTGTGGGTGCGTTCCCACTGGTGTTTGCCGATGCCGAAGCCAGCCGATGAATCGCTGAAAGCAGGACAGAAAATCGGCACGCCACATTCGTAGCAAGTCTGGATGAGGCTGTCTTTCTTCACGGAACGGCCATCATGCAACCATTTGCCGAGATTCCAGATGAATTCGCGTGATGAATATGGACGTGGTTCGAGCATGTTCGACAGTTCGTAAGTGGCGTTATCGCAAGCCTGAAGCTGCTCTTCGTCGATATAGGTGTCGTAGATGCGGTCGATGTAAAGTTCGCGAAGGGTGGTGTCAGGAATGACGTTTTCCTTCTCGCCGATATAGTGCTTGAAGCCAAGAGCTTCGAACAGGTCCATGTCGATGATGGAAGCACCTGTCGAAACGACGACGTCGACCATCTTGTTGCGTACCATGTCAACGTAAACCTGCATACAGCCGGCGGCTGAGGTTGAACCGGCGATGGTGAGGATGTTGGTGCAGGTCTTTTCTTGGCACATCATCATCAGGATGTCGGCGGCGCGGGCGGTGTCACGTGAAGTGAACGACATCTTGCGCATGGCGTTGATCAGTTCGGTTGAGTCGTAGCTCTTAATGTCGATATGTTCGACAACTTCTTTCAGTAATTCTTTTTTCTCCATTGATTGAGGTATTTAAATGTTTTGTGGCGCAAAGGTAAATCTTTTCTTTCAATAATTGAAAAATTATCTGATTTTGCCATGCTAAACGAACAAATGGATTATGAAGAATGTTTTTGACTATATCTTTTATGGTCAAAAAGCATATAGTTTCCAAACGAATTTTGCTCAACTACTTACCGTTACTTTGTTACTTTTATCATTTCTGATAAAAATTGCCATTCACAGAAATAATATACCTTATTAATTATGTAAAATAATGTGAAAAACATGAAAAATGCCGTTTGTAACAAAATAACAAAGTAACAAAGTAACAAAATAACAAAGTAACAAAAGCTGGATTTTTTGGCAATTATATGCTTCTTGGTTCATAATGGTTTCATGCTTCAATACTTGTTTGTCTAATTAGGTCAAGTTGAATTTCCGTCTGTTGATAAACAGGATGTTGGGCAATTTGGAATATGTGTGAGAAAATAAAATTGAGAATCCCATGTCGGTTTCCAGATGGACCGCTGCTTAACGTAAGGATAACACACCTTGCTAGGTCTTATGACAAAGATGTTGTCCGCCAAATCAATTTCCACCTTCATTCCGTACACACCAAATAATTTCGCCGTTTTCCCTGCTTTTCGTTTTGAAAAATGTTGTATTTTTGTCGTTTGTTGTAACCTGCAATAAAAGCAGACCAACTGCGTTATCAATCAGAGATTTTATAACTATGAAGAAATACACATTCATCCTTTTGTCGTTGCTGTTCGTCTTTTTGAACGCCGACCTGTACGCCCAAAGAAGGAATCCGGCCAAGAATGCCGACTTAGCCTTTGGCAGAAAGCAATATACCGAAGCCGTCGACCGCTACAAAAAAGCATACCGCAAGACACGGCGCAAAAAAGATGAACGCAACCGCATCACTTTCCAAATCGCTGAGTGTTACCGTCTTGTCGGATTGACGAAACGTGCCGAACCTTATTACAAGCGCGTCTTGAAGACCGATTTCGTCAACTCGCATCCGGAAGTTTATCTGTATGCTGCCGACACCTATAAGATAAACGGCAAATACAAGGAAGCCATCGAAAACTACGAGATTTACGCACAAAAAGCACCCGACGATCCCCGCGGACGATTAGGAGCCGAATCGACGGCGCTCATTCAGGAATGGCTTGACAATCCTTCGAAATACGAACTGACGGAACTTAAAAAGATAAATTCGACGAAAGACTCCGATTTTGCTGCCTGCTGGACGAGTTCAAACTACAACGAAATCATATTCACCTCCACCCGCGATGCTTCGACCGGCAAGGAAAAGGATGGCATCACCGGGCAAGAATTCACCGACCTATTTATTTCCAAGCAAGACCGGCAAGGCAAATGGAGCTCGCCAGTGCTTGCCGATGAAAGCGAAAGCGTCAACACGGAAGCCAGCGAAGGTTCGCCTTTCATGAATTCAAAGTACACCAAACTTTATTTCACACGTTGTCAGAACGGTGCGCACCGCAAAAACGGCTGCCAGATTATGGTGGCTTCGAAAAGCGGTGGCGCTTTCTCAAACGCTCAGCCAGTGCAAATCACCAGCGTCGACACCTTGGATATTGTAGGCCATCCTACCCTTTCCGACGATGAACTCATCATGTATTTCGCCGCCGAACGCAAAGGCGGTTTTGGCGGAAAAGACATTTGGATTTCGACCAGAGAAAACACCAACGAACCTTTCGGAAGGCCATTCAACCTCGGCGAAAAAGTGAACACGGCAGGCGATGAAATGTATCCTTTCCTGCGCTACGATACCACGCTGTATTTCGCTTCAAACGGCCACGGCGGTATGGGCGGCCTCGACATTTTCGTCACCTCGATGGACACCGCCGGCAACTGGGGCGAACCGCGTAACCTGAAATCACCCATCAACTCGACGGGCGACGATTTCGCCATCATGTTCCACCCAAGGGATGAAAGAGGCTTCATTTCATCGAACCGTGGTAACACACGCGGCATCGATAACATCTACTATTTTGAAGAACCTCCGATTTTATTTACTTTTTCTGGCACGGTCAAGGATGCCAAGACCAAACAGTTTGTCAGCAATGCCTCCGTGCGTATGATCGGTTCCGATGGCTCGAACAACATGACCCGCACCAACGACAAGGGTTATTTCAATTTCAGCGAAAGCCAGATGAACAAAAACACGACTTACGACATCACAATTGATAAAGACAACTATTTCACTTTCAGCGCACAGGAAACCACTGTTGGCGTTGAATTCAGCAAGGATTTTGAAAAGGAATATGCCATCGAGCCGATTCCTCAGGAGCCAATCATGCTGCCCGATATTCTTTACGATTTGGGCAAATGGGACCTCAAGCCACAGTTTGAAGACTCGCTGCAAG
>CALGBV010000367.1 GCA_937884015.1 uncultured Bacteroidales bacterium | reverse complement strand
GCATGATTTCAAGCTGAGAGCACAAAAGCCCTAAAAAGCTTAATACAACGCCCATTTCCTTTGATGGCGTCTGAATGTCTATGCTGTTGTGAAGAAGGATGTTGTCTGGGGTCATACCTATAATGTAGAGCCTTTGGCATTCTTTAATACGGTAGAGGGGGGTAGCTTTATTGAAGATGTTACCAGTGTGACCTTCGAAAGAACTATCGACGATCCGGCACTTGGCGTTACCGGTGCAGCTGCAGACACCTACGATTTCTTAAATGCGAACTATGTTGTTGGTTATAATACCCATGCTGTATTGAATAAGGCTGACAAATGGGGTTCGAATGACTTCAAGACCATTGCGTCCCTTTCCGGTAATTATACCTTTACTGCAGGTCAGACGAGTAATACTGTTTCCGTTTATTATACTAAGTCTGATATTCTTACGATGCCTCGTCTTGAAATTGGTTACAACGATGGTAATTTGATTCATAATCCTAACGGTATCTGGAAGAATATTACTTATGAATATAATGGTAAGGATTATCCTGTTTGGGTAGCGAATGAGGCATATTTCTATAATAATGTAAATATTTTTAAAGTGTTTTTTATGTTTTTGTATTATAGCACCTAGTGCCAAATTGCATATAATTGCTACATTTTTTGTATTTTTGCCAGCATAAATCGCTAGCAAATGAAAAAATCCAGTCTTATTCTCGCAGCATTGCTGTTTCCGTTTGTCACTTTTGCACAAACCATGTTCCCGAAATACGGAAAGCCCGTTGACATTCCGATTTATCTGTCGGCCACTTTTGCCGAATTGCGGCCCAATCACCTTCATGCCGGCATCGACATCAAGACGCAGGCGGTGGAAGGCAAGAAGGTCTATGCCGTTGCCGATGGCTATGTGAGCCGTATCGGCGTGTCGCCATACGGTTATGGAAACGTCTTGTATATCACTCATTATGACGGATATACGTCGGTTTACGGACACTTGCAGCGTTTCAATGGCGAGATTGCAAAGTATGTGAAGGACTATCAGTATGCCAACAAGACTTTCACGGCTCAGATTTATCCTGGAAAGGGAAAATTTCCGGTCAAAAAAGGCGATCTGATTGCCTATTCGGGCAATTCTGGCGGTTCGGGCGGTCCTCATTTGCATTACGAAATTCGCCACACCGATAGCGAGAAACCGGTCAACCCGCTGTTTTTCGGCTATCAGATTGAGGATAACGTGAAGCCTCTGATTCAAGGCTTTGCCATTTATCCGCTGAATGGCGCCACTTTGGAGGACGCAGGCAAGGCGAAATATTATTCCGTGACGGGACAAAATGGCAAATACAGTTTGAAAGACAGGACTTTTGTAACGGCAAATGGCGAGATTGCCTTCGGCATTTCGACTTACGACCAAGTCGGCACTTCGACCAACAAAAACGGTCCGTACAGTTACGAATTGTATCTGGATGGCGAATTGCGTTTCAAGGTTGAAGCCGACAGTTTTTCGTACAGCGAGCCGCGTTATGTGAACAGCCTTTTGGATTATGCCCATTATAAAGAGGTGGGATCGAGTTACGTCCGCACCATTATCGACCCGTACAACAAACTGAAAATGATAAAGTTGAAGAATGGCATCGTGGATATTGCAGAGGGCGATACGGTTTCGGTTTGCTTCAAGGTGCGCGATTATGCGGGCAATGCCTCTCATGTCGATTTCAAGTTGATTGGCACGAAACCCGCTGAAATTGAGGCCCCAATTCGCCGACGCAGCGAATATCTGGTCATGGCCGATGGCTCGATGAACAGCGAAATCACGATTGAGAATTTCAATGTCACGATGGAAAAGGGCACCTTCTTCTGCGATGAATATGTGAATACAGGCCAACGCGATGAAGACGGCTGCTGCTCACGCATTTTCCGTTTCGGCGACGACCGCATGACCACTTTCAAGAATTTCAAGGTGCGCATCATCCCGAATGACGAATGGGCCGACGATTCAAGATTGTATGTCGCTTATATCAATAATAAAGGCAAGGTCTCGTCCTTGGGCGGCAAGATGGTGAAAGGCGCCGTAGAGGTTGAGACGCGCAATTTGGGCGAGTTCACCTTGAAAATCGACAGCATTGCGCCAACGGTTTCACCCGTAAACTTTAAGAACGGACAGTCGGTGGCGGAACTTAAATCCTTGAGATTCAAGATTGCAGATGATATGACAGGCGTTGATTCCTACAATATTTATCTGAACGACAAATGGGTTTTAGGACAATATGATGCCAAGAACAATCTGCTCTATTACGAGTTTGACAGCCACATGCCATCAGGTACGGTGAATGTTAAAGTGGTGGTGAAGGACGGAGTGGGGAACAAGAAGACCTACACGGCTAAGGTGGTGAGGTGAGTTTGTGATGGGTGAATGGTTGTGATTATTCTCAGTTAGAACTACATCAAATACAGCCTTCCAAAAAATCTCCATTACCTGTTGTGCGCCATCAATACTTTTCCCTATATTTGCCCCGAAAAAACTAAACATTCCGCATTATGAACATTTTACAAAAAAGCATGTTGCTGATTGTCGTAGCAATCGCTGCGACTGCTTGCGATGGCATCGTCGGTTACACGAAACAACTGATTAAGATTGATAACGGACAACGGTCGTACAATGACAACAAAAATGTGGACGACGACACGATTCATTTTGTCATCAACAAGCAAGACCAAATGCTGTTGAAAGCCACGGTCAACGGGGTGGAGGACACGGTGCTTTATGACACCGGGTGTTCGTCTCCCGCGATTCTGTTTTACACCCAAGAGACCAAACCCGAAGGAATGAAGTTTTATCGGGTACCTCTCTTGGGTGCCGACAAGAAAACCAAATTAAGGCTGTCGCCTGTTCCCGTGCATATCGAAACGCCCATGTGCATTGTCGACCATTTCGGCAATGCCATGCTTCTGGAAAAGCAGACCCATTCCTGTGATAATGAACCTTATCTCTCCGATTACACCATTTTGGGTTTCTCAGGACTTGACTATACGCCTTTTTCCATTGACTTTACCAACAACCGGATTTATAGCATGAGGGAAATGTCGGAGGTTGATACGACGGGATACTTTCCCGTGAAGTGCAAGTTAGACGAAATGCAGAATGTTCTGTTTGTTTATCCGATTATCAATGGGATTGAATACGAATGTATTTTTGATACAGGAAATTCGGGAGGAATATTGATTAAAGACGAGCAAAAGATTGAAAATCATACTGATGCTGATTTATTGTTCGAAGGTTCATACGGCATGTCCATCGGAGGTTTGACAGAAAAGCAGCATATCGTGGTGACGCCAGAAAATACGATTGAATTTGCCGGACAAAAGGATACGGTTCCCGTGACCTATCTTGGCGACAATCTTGCTTTCAATAATGTAGGATTGCAGTATATCAAAAGGCAACTCAATTTAATAAAAATCTTGAGATTGTTGAAGCAATCAAGCTGTCTACAAATAAATACATTCAAATTGTTAGAGCGGGAG
>CALGBV010000366.1 GCA_937884015.1 uncultured Bacteroidales bacterium | reverse complement strand
ATCTGTTCAACGAATGAGTAACCCCACAAGCTGTTGAATGGGCCATAATAGGTTGTTCCAGCGCCATCGCCGATTTCAACAATCTGACGGCCAACTGTAGGTTCAACCCATGTGATTTCGCTTTCGCGGTTGCCTGCATAAACGCAACTGACGCCCCACTTGTAGACGCCTGGAGCTGCATCTGGCCATGACACGTCGATGTAAGCAGTGTCAACAACTTCGCTGACCAACTGGATGGTGTTGTCAGGAATGATGTATGGACCATCGTTGTAGCAGTTGGTGCGGTAAACGCGATAGAACTGGAAGCTACGGTCGTTGCGGAGCGACTTGCCAGCTTCGCCGATGGTGATGTCGTCAACATCGAGATAGAACTGGTCGCTGCAGTTGAAGTGACGGATAGCCACATAACCCATGCCGCTGTAAGCGCTCAGGTCGACGGTATATTCGTACCATTCGCCCTGGTCACGGCCGCTACGGTTACCTCTGCCAGCAGGTGCGCTGACACTCTTAGCAGTCATTGTCCATTCCTGGATGGTGGTGAAGTCAGCAGCATTGGTGTTGCCAGTGGTGGAAACTGCCAGACCGAAGTGTTCGGCTGCATAGCTTGCATCCTGTGCGCAAGCATAGAATTGAACGATGCCACCAAGCTGCACCTGAGGTGAAACGAGGTAGTTGTCAGGATAAACGATACCATAGCTGTTGTCGTAGCTCTGTGAGAACACGAAGTCAGCTGAGCCATTGTGACCGGCAACGCCGCTCATCAGTGAGCTGGCGACCATAAAGTTACGGCCATCGCCATCAGCATCGATGGTGGTCCAGCCTTGCATTGTGCCATCATCAAAGGTATAGGTCTCGCCTGGTACAGGTGGCTGTGCCGGGTGGATGAAGTCGATGTAGTCGATGAAGAAGCGGTCTTCACCTGAGTTCACCGAGCTGTCCTTGGTGTAAGCCCACTTGAAGTTGTGGACACCAGCGGTAATGGCAACTTCCTTGATGCCCCAGCCGCTTTCACCTGTGAAGGTAGCGATCTGAGCGCCATCGATGTAGAAGTAAGCGTTATCCCAGCTGCTTTCGCAGGAGATTCTCTTGTAGAAGCTCATCAAACCATCGGAAGGAATTTCAACGTTGACATCGATTGATGATGTTGAAGAAGCCACGTTGTAGTTGGTTGACTGCATGCAGTAAGCACCTTCGTATGGGTTGTTGGTGGTGATTTCAAATGGATATTGAGCAGGAATGTTCCACTCGAACTTTGAGAAGTCGCCGGTTTCGAAGTCTTCGATCAATGAAGCGACGCCTGCGCCCCAGTAAACCTTAACGTATGGGCTTTCTGGATCTTCAGGATCCGGATAGTATTCAGCCCAAACCTGAGCGACTGGTGCATAAACTTCGTTCATGATGTAGTTGACTTCTTCAGTAACTTCACCATAAATGATAGTGAATGGGTTTTCAGCATATTCAACATCCTGATAGCCTTCGCATGAAGCCACGCCGCTGTATTGGCCGGCCAGCATGATGCCGTGGTAGTGACCATCGGCGCCAGTGGTGAAGGTGTAACTTTGAGGACGACCGAATTCATCAACGCCAGTCACGGTAACGGTAGCGCCAGCGATGCCGGTGGTGCCATCCTGTTCGTAGACATAACCGTCAACTTCGCCTTCGCCGGTGAAGCGGATAACGCAGTTGTTGCTGAATGCTGATTCGCCTTCGTCGTAAACAGCGGTAACGTTGAATGTGTAGCCACCCATGTTATAGGTCAGACCTGTAACATCGTAGGTGGTAACCGTGCTGTTCATTGGTGTGCTGCCAATGAGTTCGCCGTTCATGTAGATGTTGTACTGACGGATGGTACGGTCTTCAGCAGCAGTCCAAGCCAAGTTGACAGTTTCGCCTTCATAGAGGTTAGGTGTATTGGCGTTGGTAGCGTGCAGGTTGGTAGGAACGTTGAGGTGGGTTGTGAATCCCCAAACTGGGCTTTGGATGCCTTGTGGGCAACCATCGTTGCGTTCTTCAACCATCCAGAAGTAGTTGGTGTTGTTGTAAAGGTCGCGGACAGTGTAGCTTTCAGCGAGGTCGCGTGTCCAGTCGACGAGGACTTCCGTGCAGTAGTAGTCGGAGCCGAAGCGGAGACGATATTCTGTAGCGTATTCGCTGAGGTGCCATTTCAGTTCAACGGCAGCTGGTTCGAGGCCGTCTTCGTTATCCAATGGAGCAACGAGGTTGGCTTCAGCCGTCATTTCTTCTGGGCAAGGCAGTGTTTCAGCGTTGATGTTCACGGTGAACGGATCGCTTGTAGCTGAAGCAACCACATAGTAAGTGCCTGGGAGCATGGTCATGTTCTCGATGGCAACAGTTGGGCCTGGTTCTGGACCTGGGCCTGGTTGTGAAGCTTCACCGCTGATGACGAGGTCGTCAATGCCAATGCCGTAGCCCCAGTCTGAATCATTTCTAAAGCGGATCTTGTAGTTAGCCGAAAGGCCGGTGAGGTCAATCGTAACAGGTGTCCAGCTTTCATGGTTAGTGTCAGTATAGTAAATCTGATTGTATGTATTACCGCCATCATTGCTGTAATAGACATAAAGATCATCAGTGTCTGGAGTCCAGCTCTTATTAATCATCTGGAATGAAAGTGTTGCAGATGTATATCCGCTGAGGTCAATCACAGGTGAATCAAGATATGCATTTATATCTCTGCCACCTAATTTTGCATATCCATAGCCATTGCCTTCGTATGGTGCAGAAGCCACGGATGTATTGGTTCCAAATACCCAGTTGAAGTCGCCAGATGTAGTCCAGCTACCCAAGCTGCCGCCGTTGAAGTTTTCGCTGAATGCAACTTGTGCATCGCGGTTAGCGCGGACAGCGCCTCTGACGAGGTCAGCGCTCTTGAACATGGTGTTGGCGCGGTTGCTTGTGGTAGTCATGCTGTAGCTGCTAGCTTCTGCATTGTAAGCTGAACCATCATTATAGAGGTATGCACCTGCGGTGAAGTCCATAGTGGTGTACTGCCACTGGATTGAGCTGCTGTAGGTGCCTCTGTTCGACTGGAAGAGGACGAGGATGTTGCTTGAGCCGTCCCAAGCGAAGCTGCCGTCGAGAACGAATTCGTTCCAGCCCACCACTTCGGTCTGAGTGCCATCATAAACGAGGGTCATGCCTGAAGCGAGAGGTGAAGTAGCTGAAACAGCTGCATCGCTCACGTTAGCCATCCAGATCTTGGTGCCAGTGAGGCTATAGCCATAGGTATTATCGCTGTAGAAGCTGATGCTGCCGAGAGGAGCGGTGCTCATGCCGGCTGCAGCCAGTTCGTCAGCGAGGTAGAGCTGCTGGCTCAAGGAATAGTTGTAGAAATAGTACAATGGCAGATAGCCAGTGGTGCTGGTGCCTTCACCGAGAGTGAACTCGTAAGGACCTGCTGCACCTGCGCCGGCAAGCTGTGGGCCAGTGTAGTTGTTCTGGATGTCAGGACCTGCGAAGCCATAAATGTCTTCGTAGAAGTCTTCGGTGTAGACGGCAATCTTACCGTTTTCACCTTCGACGCTAGCATTGAGGAGCTGGTCTTCGTTGAAAGTGACCTTCCAAACTGCGTCAGGACCATCCTGAACGTTCATTGGAGGAAGCAGGTAGTTGTCGTACAACGGAATAGCTGAAGCAGAAACAGTTTCGGTGTAAGGGAAGCTGTTGACAACGCGAGCCATTTCGAACACGTCTGGGCAAACAGGAGTGTAAGGCATAGCTGTGACATCGAACAAAGCAGCCAAGCGGTTGCCTTGGTAGTCGATAGCCATACGGCCATTCTCTTGACGTTCGTTGCTTTCACCCCAAAGGATGTTGACATTGATGCTTTCATCGCGGCCAAGGGCGAAAGGAATAGTCAGTTCGCCGAGGTCAGCAGTGAAATAGTTGTTGTCGAAGTCAATGCCAAAGATGTTGCAAGCAGCACCTTCGTTGGTGACTGTAGCCACCATCGGGCGCATCCAGCAGTTGTTCGGGCGATAGCCCAAATCAATCGGGTCTGGAGCCACTGTGATTGGGCATGTTGCCGGAGCACCACTTGGGTTGATGTGCATCATCAGGTCGAACTGATAAGTACGGACAGTTTTAGATCCGCTGTACGAACCAAGGTTGTACGGATCCACTGAGTACGTATCGCTGTAGGCCTGGAACATTCTGTTACTGCCAGCATTGGCGTTGTAATAGAAGTACTCTGTGGCATAGCCTGTGGTCTTTTCCCACACGCCAATCATCAAGTTGCTGCTGCCGTCCCACTCGAATGGAGTATCGAGAGCTACGGTTTCCCAGCCACTGGTGCCAGAAGCATGTGTGCCGTTGAACACGATGTCGCCTGAGGTCACGGTTTCGTAGTCAGTTGAACTGGCAAACGATGACCTGCTGACATTCTTCATGTAAACGGTGAAATCGTTGGTTTGCGCCGTTCCGCTGGATCTGCGGAAAGCGATGTCCAAGATCTGGCCTGCTGAGCCACCGGCGTTAACAATTTCGTCGGCAGTCCAAACCATCTCCGTGAACGAGTAGTAGAAGTAGCTGTAATATGGCCCATAGTACCCTGTAGAGGCACCATTGCCAATCACAACTTCCGTCTGCGCATTAGCCAAGCCTGTAAAGGCGAGGATAAGCGCCATCATCAGAGAAAAAATTCCTTTTTTCATAGTGATTTGAATTTGTTAATGAATAGGTTAATTAATTATTAAGTACTTAATATTGAAACCACAGTTTCCGGCTTGCGGCGAGCCGCTTGCCTTGACTGCGGAGGTCAATCTTAAATAAGGGTTGGAACTTTTCACAACAAGCCATGGATTTGCAAGTTGCTGGTAAACAAGAGATTTGGATAAACGATTGGAAAATGATTCTGTAGGTTCTGTGTATTGCGGAAGCGCAGCGAAACGGGGAGAATCGCCCATACGGCATAAAACCGTATATGAAAAATGCTTCGATTGTCTATGATTTGATATCATTAATAATAGTGTGTATGCTAGCAATACACTATATAGACTAATAACTCGCGCTTTACCCTTAGTCGGAAATGCAATTTTTTTTGATTATTTTTATTTGACAGCCGCAGATTTCGCAGATTACACTGATTTATAATGATTTATAAAAAAACACAAATGGTCACAAATTAACATAAATAATCGGAGGGTTATAATTATCAATTCGTTTGTAAAAATTTGCGTTAAGAAAAAGGGCGGAAACAAGGATAATTAATGGGGAATTAATGGTAATTGGAAGACAATTATCGTCAATTAAACGTCAATTGCTTTTCAGATTGTGAAACT
>CALGBV010000365.1 GCA_937884015.1 uncultured Bacteroidales bacterium | reverse complement strand
AACAGTCAGCGGCTGTTAATGAGCAAGTTGAAAAATACGGGCATGGCGGTTTGCAGCGATTTCGGCGACAAAAACGATGTGCATCCACGCCACAAGAAAGCCGTCGGGCAACGCCTCGCCCGCTGGGCTTTGCACGATATGTATGGCTTCGATGTGGTTCCGTCAGGACCACTTTTCAAATCCATCGAAACGAAAGACAACGCCATTTTCGTTAGTTTCGACTATGCAGAAGGCCTTCACGCCAGCGACGGCAAAGCCTTGCGCACTTTCGAGATTGCCGAACAGGAAGGTCAGTTTGTTCCCGCAAATGCGGAAATTATTGGAAATCAGGTGAAAGTTTGGAACGACAGCATCCAAAATCCGCGCTTCGTGCGCTATGGTTGGCAACCTACAACTGATGCCAATCTGGTCAATGGCGATGGATTGCCGGCTTCGACGTTTGGAGAATTTGGATTTTGAGGCGGACATGGATTTAACAGTGTTTCCCCGACACGAAACATTTCGCTGAACACAGAAAAGGAGCACAAAACAACTTGCGCTCCTTTTCAACTTTTTGTGACAAACTATGTCCTTTGCCTATTTCTCCTTTTTCACATCATCCTTCAACTGGAAACTAATCGGAAGCATATACGAAACCCTGACAGGTTTGCCTTCATTCATGCCCGGTTTCCATTTCGGCATGGCTTTCACCACACGCATGGCTTCCGCATCGCACTCCTTGTCGATGCCGCGCATGACTTTCACATCGGTAACGCTGCCGTCTTTATCAATGACGAAACTGAGAAACACACGACCTGAAATGTTCTTGTCTTTGGCACTTTGCGGATAAACTATGTTTTCGGAAATGTAATTCAGCAAGGCTTTTTCGCCGCCTGGAAATTCAGGCATTTTCTCAACGATTTGGAAAACTTCATCATTGGTCTTTGACCGTTGCGAAGGTATTGGATCAGCATCATGGTCAACAACAATTTTGTTTTCAACTTTTTCCACAACGTCATATTCGCTTCTTTTCCCATTGTCGTCCAATCTGAAATGAATCGGGAGAGCGTAAGAAACCCTGACAGGTTTGCCTTCGTTCATACCGGGTTTCCACTTCGGCATGGCTTTCACCACACGCATGGCTTCCTCATCGCACTCCTTGCCGATGCCGCGCAACAATTTCACATCCGAAACGCTGCCGTCTTTCTCAACGACGAAAGTGACGAAAACACGACCGGAAATGTTCTTGTCTTTGGCCGATTGAGGATAAACGACATTTTCTGCAATGAAATTCAGCAAGGCTTTTTCACCGCCCGGAAATTCAGGCATTTTCTCGACAATTTGGAAGGTTTCATCATCGGTTGCCTTGTTTTCATCATCAAATTCTGCCGTTGATTTCTTGAATCCGTCCCAATTGATGCTTCTAACCACGCTCCCTCCATCTTCTCTAAGACTGAATTTGATGGTGTTGTTTCCGTAATGCTTTTCCATAGCCTTATCAAACTCGGCTGATAATTTCAGCACACGCAGCAATTCATCATCAATGCCGTAACCTAAACCTTTGATAATCTTTGCATTTGCAACCATGCCGTTTTTAACGTCGAACTCAAAGGAAACATTGCCCTGGATTTTCTTTTCCAAGGCTTGTGACGGATAATTCATTTCGTCAATGACGAAGGTCTTGAAATCTTCGAAGGATTGGATTTTCTTTTGGTTGCCGTATGGATTTTGCTTCCAGCCACCTTCCACCTGACTGTAAACCAACTGCATTTCATTCTGTTTGGCGTTCAACTGAAAAGCGACCGGCAAAACGAAACTCACCCTGACGGCTTCGCCGCCGACCTTTCCCGGTGTCCATTTCGGCATGGCTTTCACCACGCGCTCGGCTTCGGCATCGCAATCCTTGTCGAAGCCCTTTTTCGTCCTGACATTCGACACCGAACCGTCTTTTTCGACGACAAACTCAACGAAAGTCTTGCCTTCTATGTTGTTGTCAATGGCGCTCTTAGGATATTTCACGTTTTTGCTCATGAAATCCACCAATGCCGACATTCCGCCCGGAAATTCAGGCATGTCCTCTACGACTTCATAAATGCTGTCGGTGTTTCGCATAGTCACTTGAAACTTGTTATTACCCAAATCGGTGAAATGAATCGCACTTGACTTAGGATTGATGATTTTTAGCCCTTTTACCATTTTACCCGTAATTGAATCTAGTTTTTCGGTCTGCGTAAATTGACAACCTGCAATCGAAACCGTATCGCTTACTTCAAGACCGTCGAGCTCAATTCGTTCGGGATCAATGGTTAAAACGTGGTCGCTGTATTCGATGGGAGCACCGCTACCGTCATCAGAACCAATTGATAATTTGAACTCATAATTGTCCAAAAATTCCTTGATTTTCTGTTCCTTGGTCGGAGGGACTTCTGTTTTTTCCTGTGCCGTCACCTTCGCATTGGCGACAAGCAGCACGGCTGCCACCGGCAGAACGCCCAAAACGCGCCAGAGCAGACCTTTCATTTTACATTCTTGTGTCATCATTTTAATTCTTTTTTTTGTGAGGTTGAAACTGAAATTATTACCAAGTGTGCTGAAATTTCCAGCCGTGCACTGCTGCAAAATCAGCATCATATAGTCGTTGCGTGCCGCACCGCTTTCCAGAACATCGCGGTCGGCGGTGTATTCGTGTAGGTTCTGTAATTCGCGCTTGTACCAGCGCATGGCAGGATTGAACCATTGCACGACGGTCAGAGCCTCAACGAAAATCACATCCGCCGTGTGATGGTGGTCACTGTGGCTCTTTTCGTGAATCAGGATGGCGGCATTGTCCTCGCCCTGCGGCAAGAAGATGTAGTTGAAAAACGAGAAACTGATGTGCTCGCGCTTCGTGCGGACAATGACATAACGGCCGTCGCGCACCTTCGGCGACTTGACCGCCAACAGCACGATTCTCAGCAGTTTGACAATGAGCATCATGGCAAAGACAGCCACGCCTGCCCAATACGCCCAAAACAAAATCTGCCACACATTAATGTGTTTTTGCTGCGGCGAAACCGTCACTTCATCAAGCATGATAGGCCCCGCTTCGCCTTTGGGCTGAATGGTCACCTCATTGAGGGTGAAATAATTCACAAGGTTTTCGGTGATGGCGAATCCGCTTTGTGTGTGATTGCTGAAATTCACCTTAATAAAAGGTAGGGCAAAGGCAAAAACCAGGCTCCCGATCAGGAAAGCACGCATCAGGTTGAAACGGTTTCCCTTGCGGAACAAGAGCCAGTAAGTGCCAAACAAGACCGCTGTCGCCACACTGACAACCAGCACCTTACCGATTAGAAATGTTATTATTGTATCCATAGTTTTGTACTTTTTTGGACAATTAGACTATTTGACTTTTAGACGATTGGAGTTGATTTGATGATTTAATTATTTAAGATTTAAAAATTTAATAATTAGACAATTTGACGTGTGGACAATTTGACTTTTAGACTTGTGGACAACTTGACAATTGGACATTTTTACTTTTAGATGATTAGACCTTTTGACAGTTAGACAATTAGACTTTTGGATGATTTATTTTGAACTTTTTGAACAACTTTGAATTGTTGAAAACCGTAAACTGAAAACCAAAAACCAACAAACAGCTATTTTTCCATCGCATCATCAATGATTTTCTTCAATTCTTCCAACTGCTCCACGCTGAAATTCTCTTTTTTCGTGAAAGCCGACACAAGGTCCAAATAGGAATTGTTGAAATAACGCTCCACGATACTGTTCAAAAAACCGCTTGAATATTCCTCCTTGCTAATCAGCGCCGTGTAACGGTTTGCCTTGCAGAACGTTTCATGCGTCACGAAACCTTTCTTTTCGAGGATTCTCACAATGGTCAGCACCGTGTTGTAGGCCGGTTTCGGTTCGGGGAATGCCGCCACGATTTCGTTGGCAAAACCCTGCCCGATGCTCCAAATCACTTGCATCACCTGTTCTTCTGCTTTCGTTAATTCTTTCATATCGTATTCAATTTTTAATTTCGTTTCGCCAAGGTGTCGTTCGCAAGCTCACTTTGCCTTTGGCTGAATTATGCTGCCCTTTCAGGGCGAAAACGCTGCAAATATATGAATTATTTTAATCGTGCAACTAATTTTTTAGTTTTGTAATAAAATTCTTTGTTTTAAAACGAAATGAAACTTTCGCTATCTTTGCTTCGTCAATGCAAAAACGATGGACGGAAAACTTTCTGAAATATTAGAAAATCAATTGGGAATCAATGATATAACAGCTATTAGCGAATATCTTTTATTGCACGGAAACGAGATTGGCGACTTGCTGCAAGGCCTCCAAAACTGCTCGGCAAATTATTTGAAAAATGCAGGTTGGGCTTTGATGCACGTGGCAAAAAAAGATGTTTCCATTATTTTCCCCTACCGAAAAATCTGCTACGAGGCCGTCTTGCAATACCAAGATGAACGTATTTTGCGGAATTTGCTGTTTGTTGCAAACGCCCTGTTCGGCATTTCGACCGATGAAGAAAAACGCGCCCATTTTGAACTTTACGACCGCTGCATCGCCATCGTGACTTCCGAACTGTATGCACCGGGCACACGCAGCAATGCGCTTTCCATTTTGGAGCAATTCTGCAAAATCGAGCCTGAACTATCGCAGGAAATCATCATAATCATCAACGCCATAATGGATTACGCCTCGGCGGGACTGAAAAGCAAGGCGCAAAAAGTGCTAAAATCGCTGAATCGGTGAATATGCCAAACAGAAAAACAGGCACCAGAAAACAATGATGAAACAGCTGGCAAGGGCGGTTTTTCTGGCACGCCCAAAGAATTTCCTGACGATGAAAGCCATTACGGGAATGGAAAAAAACGGCAGAATGAGAAGGAAAACACCTAATTTGTATTTGCGCTTCAAAGCGACGATTTTTCTTGCCTTGCGCAAATTGCTTTTGTTTTTTCTCTTCAGCCGCAACTTGACAATCCAATCCGTAAGGTAAAATGTGGCTGCAAAACCCAAAACGCCACCCAAGGCAATGGTCAAAAAAGCTGGCCAAAAAGTCATCCCCATGGCGTATGCCACAGGCGGGGAAACCAGTGTCTTTACTGTGGCAAGTAACACAATAAGAATGAATTGCGTGAGTTTCATTTTTCAAATGCCAATGACAATGCAAATATAGTTTATTTTCGACAGCCAAACATAATTTTAAAAAATTTGAGTCAAATGGCTTTCAATTCGACAAGATTTTCTATTTTTGCAGCCGCAAGTGCCACTTTAGCTCAGTTGGTAGAGCAACGCATTCGTAATGCGTAGGTCGTTGGTT
>CALGBV010000364.1 GCA_937884015.1 uncultured Bacteroidales bacterium | reverse complement strand
CTTTATTTCCGCATCGCTGTAAAGGCGGTAAACCTCGTTGCTGATGTAATCTTCAAGGCTTTGAATATTTTGCCAGTTGATGCAAATATTCCACTTATTTCCATTCGGCTTCAAACTGTGCGACGGTCATAATTCTACATTCATTGATCTGACCAATGTCTAAGAGATCTTTGTCGCCAGACACAAGATAAATGGCATTCGCCCGAACAGCCAATTCCAACAAATAATCATCCTTAGGGTCTCTACAACGCTTCGGGATGTCATCAATTTCAACCATTACAAAGTGCTGATTCATCCATTCTTCCAGCAGGAGCACATTTTCTTCTCGGAAATATTTGCGAAGTTTCGGCCTTCGCGAAACTTCCAGTATTTCTTCATTCAGCCGAGCCGTAGACACCAATTCAAACCACGGATTATCAAGTAACTCCAACAGGCAGTCAAGTTTTTTCCCAATAAGGAAACTAATCCACAAGTTCGTGTCAATTACCACCCGAACTATCTGGGGTTCATCTTGCGGATTGTTCTTCATACATCTTTTGTCTTACGGCTTCACATTCGGCGATAATCGTTTCTTCATCAAGTTCGTCGGTACGAAATGCTTCACGAATAGCCTTTAAGCTCTCAGAACGCAAGCCTCGTGTCAATTCCCTGCAAAGACGGAAACGGTCTTCATCATCAAGCTGCATGGCCAAAGCCAGCAACTGACTGTATGTAAACTGAAGATTCAATGTCGGTGCGTTTGTAGTCATATTGTTTATGTTTTAACAACTGCAAAAGTACACATATTTTCCGATTTCGCAAGGCTTTCAATTCCGAAACCTAACAAACGGAAACACCGATTGAAGACGAACATGGATTTGACGGATTGGCACGGATGTGCTGTTTCAAAAACTACAGATTTAGCACTTTCCAAAAATCCTTATTCGATTTGCCTTCCTTGTCGATATATCCATAATTTAGCTAACGACTAATTTTAAGCCAAGGTAGCAGGGACTACTTTTCACCACTTCACAATCATCACTTTCCAAAGAAAAAGGATTCTAATTGTGACGGATAGTCCCTGGCCTGCCAGCACTCTGGGCATCACCGCCTCCGTGTCATCCTTTGCTTTTCTCCGTGTTTTCTCTTATTGCAGTTGGAGATGCTCTTGCGGCGATGGGGACAACGGTTAATGCTGGTGATGCGATGACTACTGGCAAACCTATGTTACTTTGTTACTGTTACTTTGTTACTTTTAGCATTCCTGATGAAAATCACGACCATCAGAAATATTACACCTTATTAATAATATAAATATTAATAATTTTATTATTTAGGTATAACATAACAGGAATATTGAAAAAGCCGTTTGTAACAAAGTAACAAAATAACAAAGTAACAAAATCCAGATTTACCGCCCAGCATCTGCCGGGAAAGGACTTTGCGTCAGCAAGGCTCTATCGCTTGATTCACTTTCGAAACCTTATCTTTGGCTGCCTGAGCTTTATTTCCTCATCGCTGCAAAGGCGGTAGACCTCGTTGCTGATGTAATCGCTCAGGTCGCTGAGGTTGTCTTTGTTAGCGCCAAAATTGAGCAGGTTGAGGATAGAACGCGACGACGACTCCACCACAACTTTGCACGAGTTGCTGTCTGTGGCCACCACCTTCGTCCTCA
>CALGBV010000363.1 GCA_937884015.1 uncultured Bacteroidales bacterium | reverse complement strand
GCAGAGCATTATTATAATGAAGCGTTGCAAGTGGCCAAGTTGGTCAGAAACGATAGTCTGCTTTATGATATTCAGTTGGAACAAGCACGTGATTTTTACATGAACATTGGCGACTATCAGAAAGTAATCGAAAATGTGAATCAAGTCCTTGAAAAAGGCATTGACACCATCATGTGCCATTTGACTTTGGGTGTCGCCCATTTTTACTTGGAAAATGATAGCCTTGCTGCATTGCATCTCCACTATGCCACGCAAAGCGAAAAGGCGGGCATCAGGGTTCCGGCTTATCAAGCCTTATACACCATTGCGCAAGAACAAGGCGACATTGAAAAAGCCCTTGAATATCACGAACTTTTCAGCGAAAACCTGATACAGACCGATAATGAAAACCATTTCGAGCAAGTGCAACGCATCAAGGCGGAATACGATTTGCAGGCGCAGAAAAACGAATTGCAAACCGCGCAGCGCCTGAAAAACGTCCGTCTTTATCTTTTCATTTCGCTGTTGCTCATTGCCTTGCTGACGGCATTTTTCATTCTTCGCCAGAAAATGCTCAACGACAAACTGAAGTTGGAGCAAATGAAAAACCAAATGGAACTCGCGCTGAAGAAAAACAAGGTCTATGTCACGGCCTTGGCCTTGTCGGAGCAGGTGACTTCGTCATCATTGGCTTTCAACCTTGATGAACGCGACTGGCAGGATTTCATCGAACTGACCGATTTCGCCTACGGCGATTTCACGAAACGCCTCTTGGCGCAATATCCGACCTTGACCGACAGCGACTTGCAGATTTGCTGCCTCACCAAACAAGGTTTCAGCAATCAGGTCATTTCCATTTTGTTAGGAATCCAGACGGCTTCGTTTGCACGCCGCAAATCGTACATCAAGCAGGAAAAAATGAATGGTTTGAACGATAATAGGTCATTTGAAGAAATAATCAACGCCGTGTAGAGACGTTGCGTGCAACGTATTAATTAACAGACAAAAAATCATAATAAATTGAATATTAACAATCTAAAAAATTATCCTCTATGAAAAAAGCATTAGTAATCTTATCAACCTTCGTTCTCGCGGCCTGGAATACGGTTTGCGGACAGACTCAGGAATTTGCTCCCGTCGGGGCGGAAT
>CALGBV010000362.1 GCA_937884015.1 uncultured Bacteroidales bacterium | reverse complement strand
CACTGTCGAGGGGGCAAATTCGTGCCTTTTGAACAATTGCGTAGTTTGGAAAAAAATGGTACGTATATTGAATTTTTATTAGAGAAGTCAAAAAAACACTATCTTTGCGCGTTTTTTGCGCCTAATTCAACTTGATATTGAACTAGAATGTTGCGAAGAATTGAATCTTTAAATCTTTGAAAAATAATTAAATTAAGTATAACTAATAATTAAACCTAAGAAATGTTTAAACGACAAAAATGGATTCTGCTATTTGCCGTGTTTTTGCTGGCGGCTAACGCTCATGCGCAAACACGAGAAAACTGGACGGGAGAAATTGGTGCAAAAAATTACACCACCACTACAACTGTGACTTTGACGGGAAATGTCACCCTAACGGGAACCATAACCATAAATAACAATGTTACGCTGACCATTAATCCAGGTACAGGTAACACGATTACCCGTTCAGGAAGCGTAAGCTTTATAATCAAAGATGGAGCTACGCTCAAAATTGTCGGAACTTCAGCCAAAAGAGTGATTCTTGATGGCGGCGCAAAGTACGCTACGGCAAACGATGCCCGAACCACTTTGCAGAGCGGCTCAAGCCCTGCCCGCTTAATCAGATGCCAAGGTGGCGTACTTGACTTTACCTATACCGATGTTAGAAATTGCTGCCAGATTAATAATAGTGGAACTCTTCAAATTGGCTCTGCCATAGCTTATGAGAATACCTCAGGAACAGCAACAACAAAAACATCGAATTTTAATAATGTCAGAATTTATGGTTGCAAAGCAAGTATGGGTTCCATTTTGCGCATTGAAAACTCAAATTGGCACGCAGTTATTAACATGACCAATTGTGAGTGTTATAATAACTATGCAGAACCTAATGATACTTATACCTTAGGAGGCGGTATCCGAACGGCAGGCTCTACGGCTGCCACGCTTACAATTAGCGGAGGCAAGTTTCATGACAATTGGTGTTTTTGCTCTGGCAACGCAGGTGCATGGGGATCGTGCATCTACTGGAATGCATCCGGAACGGTAGCCGGCAGCGGACAAACCTCGAAACTTGTGATTAAGGATAATGTCGAATTCTGCAACAATAAATCTAAGGAAGGTGGGGCATTATTCGTTGAATCCGTAATGGACTTGCAATCGGCAAAAATACACGACAACGAGGCAACAACCGGTGTCGGTGGCGGGGTATATGTGAAAACCTATAGTAATAATACCATTTCTACTAACAAGGCATGGGTAATCAATGTCTCAAATAATGTATCTATTTACAATAATAAAGCCAAAACTTATGGCGGAGGATTATATCTGCTAATCACACCGAGTGGTAGTATCTTGCCTGATGCAACAGGTTCAAACACGGCAAAGTTCTCATTTGCCATGAATGGAGGACAAGTCTATAACAACACCGCTCAGTTTGGCGGCGGTGTTACTATCATGGATCAAGCGCCAAAGTATAATGTAAATGATGGCACACACGCCAATGTGGAATTCCTTCGCGAAGTCAACATCAATTCGGGTTCGGTTTATGGCAATCATGCCAGTGCTGATGGCGGAGCTATTTACGTCCAAAAGACTCTTTCCGATAACACCGTAGAAGCAGGTACGCTTTACTGTAACATCAATGGCGGCGAGGTCAAAGAGAACTATGCAGGCTATTCAAGCAGTTCGGTACAACAGGGAACGGGCAGTGGCGGAGCCATTTACATCAAAAACACAGCCGCATTGGGTTATGCGCAAATAAGCATTGAGGAGAAAAACGGCCAAACCATTAACATCCACGACAACGAATGCGGCAAGAACGGCGGTTCCGTCTGTCTTGAGTCGGGCAACCTTACCTATAAGAGCGGTACCATGACGGAAAACAAGGCCCTTACCCATGGCGGCGGGTTCTATGTGTCGGGCGGCTCGGTAACGATGAGTGGCGGCAACATCACTGTTAACGAGGCTACATCGAATGGCGGCGGTTTCTATACCGCTGGTGGCACCACAACGGTTAGCGGCGGAGCGATTACGGGTAACAAGGCAAATGCTGGCGGCGGCATTTATGCCGGCGGCGGCACCATGATGGTCAATGGCGGCAGCATCAATGGCAACACCGCTACGCAAAACGGCGGCGGCATCTACACGGCAGGCACCATCACGGTTGAAAACGGCACGATAGATGAAAACGCAGCAGCAGCAGGCGGTGGCGTTTACATCCCGGCTGGCAGCACCTTGAACATGTACGGCGCAGGCAGCATCTGCAACAACGAAATCACCGGCACCAATGGCGGAGGCGTCTATCAGGCTGGTACCATGAACGTGGCGGGCTCATCTATTACCGTTACCGGCAACACCAACGCAGATGGTGCACCAAACAACGTGTATCTGCCGACTTCCAGCAACGTAATCACCATTGTCGATCACGGTTCATATCATGGCGTAACAGGCACTACTGACATTGGCATTTCCATTCCGAAAATAACCGATAATGTCGGTGTCCCTGTTATCGCTTCGGAAAACGAAATTTACTTGAAAACCATTAGAGATAATCTGACCAACCCAGAGGCAACCTCAGCCCTGAAAGACGACCGCAATATGTATCAGGTTTTCTATAAGAATGGTCCAACGCCATACAACCTCAACCAGATTTTCTTCGTGCCAACCTGGCAGGCAGGCTGCGCCGACAGCCAGCCGGCTTCGAGCTTCTTCAGCGCTGACCCAATCGAAATCACAACAAACAACGAACTGGCCTGGTTCATGTGCTATGTGAATGGTCTGAACGGCCTTGCGCCACACTCTGACGCAAATGGCAAGCTGATGGCCGATGTCGATATGGACGACTACATCTGGCTGCCAATGGGTGTCGTGGACATCTGCCACACCTACGAGGATGGCGAACCAACGCCATACTCCGGCACTTTCGATGGCAACGGCTATGTCATTACTGGCCTGAGGAATCCTGGCCTTCCCGGCTACATGTATTACGGCCTGTTCGGCAAGACCTACAACGCCACGGTGAAAAACACCTTTGTCATCGGCTGCGACTTTACTGCTGAGTTTTCAGAAAATCTATATGAAGAATTCATGGGAGAGGAATTCTATGCCGCAGTCGGCAGCATCATCGGCAGAATGGAAGGCGGTACACTGGCCTACAGCGAAGGCACTGGCGTTTTGGATGTATATTCCAATAAAAATAACATAAAAGGAAGAATTAATCCCGGAATAGTTGGCGGATTGGTAGGTGGGACTTTCGATGCCACCATACATTCTTCCATGGCCATGGCCGATATGAAGGGCTTTTACGAATTTGCAGGCGGATTGGTTGGTGCTACATCTGGCGGCAGCATCAAGAACTGCTTTGCCAATCCTAAGTCATTTCCATCAGATCATTTTTCTGTGTTTTGTGGAGGCTTGGCTGGAGGCATATTGGGTTGTGCCGTTGAGAACTGCTACTTGCTTCTTGAACGTGGTTTCGGAGAACAAGTAGAAGGTCACTATAATTATTCTTATTATGGTCATTTTGTCGGTCTCAATTGGGGAGGAACAATTTCGAACTGCTATGCACCGTCCAATGGCGATTTGGTTGGTGAGAAAATGAGCGACGAGGCAGACCCAAGCTACGGCATCTTCCACGCGCCGAAGGCATCTTATTATTATGCAGATCAAACCGGAGATAACGACATTTATGATGGCAATGTCAATGTGGGCAGCACCCTCACTGACGCCCTTAATGCTTGGGTGAGTACCAACGGCACCCAATATTCCACATGGCGCCGCACGATGGCTGGCGGCAGTTCCTATTCGTCATACGGCGACATCAACGACGACTACCCGATACCAGCATTCGACGCCCAGGGCT
>CALGBV010000361.1 GCA_937884015.1 uncultured Bacteroidales bacterium | reverse complement strand
CTGGCAGGAAATTGGTCTGTCTCTTTTCCTTTTCCTTTTTGTCCTTGCCGGCCTCTTTCGCCTTGTCTGCCATTTCTTCGGTCTCGCGCACGCTCAGTTCGTCTTCAATGATTTTCTGCAAGAGCTTGAGTTGCTGTTCCTTGTCCTCAATATTGATTAAGGCGCGGGCATGGCCCATTGTGATGTGGCCGTCGCGGATGGCAATCTGCACCTCTGGCGGCAACTTCAGCAGGCGAAGGAAATTGGCGACGGCACTGCGGCTCTTGCCCACCTTTTCGCTGACTTCTTCCTGCGTCATGTTACATTCGGCGATGAGACGCTGGTAGGAAATGGCAACCTCGATGGCGTTGAGGTTCTCGCGGTGGATGTTTTCGATGAGGGCGAGTTCAAGCATCTGCTCGTCGTTGGCCACTCGGATGAATACCGGAATCTTCGACAAACCGGCCAGTTTCGATGCCCTCAAACGGCGTTCACCGGAGATGAGCTGATATTTGTTATAGCCAAGTTTACGGACGGTAACAGGCTGAATGACACCTTGTTCCTTGATGGAGGCGGCCAGTTCGTTCAAGGCCGTTTCATCGAATTCCGTTCTTGGCTGAAATGGGTTGGTCTCGATGAGGTTGATGTCGATTTCGGCGACGGCACCTACAACGTAATTGCCTGATATGTCTTTACTTGTGATGTCTGTCTCGGGACTTCCCAAAATGGCATCGAGGCCGCGGCCCATGGCTTTTCTGTTTTTATCTGACATGATGCGTTAGTTTTTGGTTTCTATGTTGTTTTTGTCAAGTATTTCGCGGGCAAGGTTCAGGTAGTTGATGGCGCCAATGCTGGCGGCATCGTGCATGATGATGGTCTTGCCAAAACTCGGTGCTTCGCCCAAACGTGTGTTGCGGTTGATGATGGTGTCGAAAACCATATCCTGGAAGTGCATTTTTACTTCTTCGACGACTTGCTTTGAAAGGCGCAGACGTGTGTCGAACATGGTCAGTAGGATGCCTTCGATGTCAAGGTCGGGATTGAGGCGGTTTTGCACTATCTTAATGGTATTGAGCAATTTGCCGAGACCTTCCAAGGCGAAATATTCGCACTGCACGGGAATGATGACCGAATCGGCAGCCGTGAGCGAATTGACTGTCACGAGGCCAAGCGAAGGCGAACAGTCGATGATGATGAACTCGTAATCGTTTTTGATGTCGGCCAAGGCCTTTTTCATCATCTGTTCGCGTTCCGGCATGTTGATCATTTCGATTTCGGCGCCGACCAAATCGATGTGGGCGGGCAGAAGATAAAGATTCGGCGTTTCGGTCTCGGTGATGACGGTGCGCGGGTCGACGCCGTCGATGATACATTCGTAGATGCTTGTTTCTACTGTCTTTGGGTCGAAGCCGACGCCAGAAGTCGCATTGGCCTGAGGGTCAGCGTCGATGAGCAGCGTCTTGTGTTCGAGTACGGCTAAACTTGCCGAAAGGTTGATGGCCGTTGTGGTCTTTCCCACACCGCCTTTTTGGTTTGCTATTGCGATAATCTTACCCATATATTGTTTCTGTTCCTATTCTAATTTTAAGCCTACAAAAGTACGCAAAATAGTTCGGATTATTGCCGTTTTGTGCCGAAAGTTATCAACAAAATAAAAAAGTGTTGATAAATCGTGATTTGCAACAAAAAAAGGTCGCGCCTCGTGGCACGACCTTCATTTTAATTTGTTAATAACTAATCGATTAGGCTTCGTCGTTGTTCTTCTCCAGTTCGTCGAACCATTTGTCAATGGCGCTGTCAACAGGGCTTTCGCTTTCGTTGTTGTAGCGGACAGGTTCTTCGTTGTAGTCTTCAGGATATTCGCCAGTCTGGACGTAATGGATGGCATCGTTCAAGCCTTTGGCAACCTTTTCAAAGTCTTCCTTATAGAGGAAAATCTTGTGCTTCTCATACGTGAAACGGTTCTGGTCGTTGTCGAAGCGGCGCTTGCTTTCCGTTATGGTAATGTATTTTTCGTCACCTTTCGTTGTCTTTACATCAAAGAAATAAGTTCTCTTTCCTGCTCTGACTGCCTTTGAGAACAGTTCTTCCTTTTCATTCATTTCATTTTCTTCCATCATGTCTTTCAATAATTTATGATCTTTCTAATGTGTTCTAATTGGTTTGAAAATCGGGCAAAAGTAAGAAAAAAATGAATAGCGCACGCTTTTATGTATTATTTTTGCGTCATTGAAATCAAACTTGAACATCACTCATGGAACTGAACCTGAAACGCCCTTTGGCATTTTTCGACCTTGAAACGACAGGCCTGAACACCACGACGGACCGAATCGTGGAAATTAGCATATTGAAAATCAATGTAAACGGACAGGAGGAACAACGTTCCTGGCTTCTGAACCCCGAAATTCCGATTTCGAAAGAAGCCTCGGAAGTGACGGGCTACACCGATGAATTTGTGGCAGATAAACCCACTTTCCGTGAAAAGGCCAACGAAATTGCCGCTTTCATTGGCAATGCTGATTTGGCGGGCTACAACATCCTGAAATTCGATGTGCCGATTCTTGTGGAGGAGTTCCTGCGCGTGGACTACGATTTCGACATCAAAGGCCGCGACATGATTGATGTGATGAACATTTTCATGAAGATGGAACCGCGCACATTGAAGGGCGCTTACCGCTTTTTCTGCC
>CALGBV010000360.1 GCA_937884015.1 uncultured Bacteroidales bacterium | reverse complement strand
GCCGAGTATTTGACTTTTGATGGGTCTATGCAGATGCTGTTGCGGTCATAGCTGCGGAACTGGTAGTCGTCTGTGCGTCCGATTGCCTTGAAGAGGGATTTCTGCTCAGTGCCGGTGACAGTGGTGATCCTGTAGCCGTTAGGTGCACCGTCTGTGCTGACATTGAAAGTAGGATAGTACTTGCCTGCCCACCACCATGCACCGCAGACCGCGCCGCTGTTGTATTCCTTGATGCCGTTCTTCAGTTTCGATTTGGCGAAGGCCGTAACCAGATACTCGAACCATTTCTCCTGCGGGTGCTGGGCTTCGGAAGTGATGATTTCCACTTGGTCGCCGGTGCGCAAAGGTTGGTTGAGTTGCGATAATTTGCTGTTTACGTTGGCCGCAATGCAATGGTCGCCGATTTCCGTATGGATGTAATAAGCGAAATCGAGCACGGTGGCGCCGCGTGGCATCGAAATCATTGTGCCTTGTGGCGTGAAGACGAAAATCTCCTTGGCGAAAAGGTCGAGCTTGAAATTGTCGACAAACTCAATGGCGTTGCTGCCGCTGTTGCCGATGAGGTCTTGCGCCTTTTTCAGCCATTCGTCGAAACCGCTTTCAGTCTGCTCATCGGTCTTGTATTTCCAATAGGCGGCGAAGCCTTTTTCGGCCAGTTCCTCCATGCGCTTGCTGCGTATCTGCACATCGACCCAGGTGCCGTTCTGCCCCATCACTACCGAATGTAGCGATTCATATCCGTTGATTTTCGGAATGGAAATGTAATCCTTGAGCATGGCCGTGTTGGGCCGGTAGATGCTGGTCAGCACGGCGTAAATGCGCCAACATTCCATCTTCTCCATTTCCTGCGGACAGTCGGCGATGATGCGGACGAGGAATGTGCCGTAAAGGTCTTCGAAAGGCAGTTCCTTCTTGCGGATGCGCTGGCAAACCGAGTTGATGCTGCGTTCGATGATTCTGATTCTCGCCTTGATGCCGAATTTCTTCAAGGTCTCGTCAATTGGAGCAGCAAAGGTTTTCAGCTCTTTGTTGCGTTGCTCGCGCACTTCGTCCATGCGCTTGCTGATGCTGTAGTAAAGAGTTGGGTCAGTGTATTTCAGCGCCAAGTCCTCAAGTTCAATCTTGATGGCGTGAAGTCCTAAACGATAGGCGAGGGGAGCGTAAAGATAGACCGTTTCGGAAGCAATCTTCAGTTGCTTGTGCGGCGGCATCGAGTCGAGGGTGCGCATGTTGTACAGACGGTCGGCTAATTTGATGAGCACCACGCGGATGTCGTAGGAAAGCGAACTGATGGTGCGCTTAAAGTTCTCGGCCTGGACGCTTTCCATTTCGTCGCTTTGGTCGAGTTTGGTAAGCCCGTCGACGACGCGCGCCACTTTTTCGCCAAACATTTCGGTAATGTCTTCGTTGGTGTATTCGGTGTCTTCCACCACATCGTGGAGCAACGCACTTATAATAGAGGTGCGGCCCAAGCCGATGTCTTGTGCGGCAATGGTAGCCACGGCGATAGGGTGATAGATGTAAGGCTCGCCCGAACGGCGGCGTTGGTTCTTGTGAGCTTCGGCGGCAAAATAGAAAGCCTTGTTGACCATCTCGAGGTCTTGGGCTTCCTTACGGGTCTGCCACGCGTCGAGCAAAAGCTGGTGCCGTCGCTCGATTTCCTCTTTTTCCTCCTGTGAGTAAATGTCAGGTAACATGTCCATGAAGTTTTAGACTGCAAAAGTAGATATATTATTTTTGTCTGAAACAATCACAAATGTGATTTTTTCATTTAATCGCTCTTTTTTTCTTATTTTTGCGCCCAAATGAAAAACATACGCAATTTCTGTATCATTGCTCACATCGACCACGGCAAATCGACCTTGGCCGACCGCTTGCTTGAGCTTACCCACACGCTGAGCGACAAGGAACTTGTCAATCAGGTGCTTGACGACATGGATCTGGAACGCGAACGCGGCATCACCATCAAGAGCCACGCCATCCAGATGAAATATAACCGCAACGGACAGGAGTATATTCTCAACCTGATTGATACTCCCGGTCACGTCGATTTTTCCTACGAGGTGTCACGCTCCATTGCGGCTTGCGAAGGCGCATTGCTCGTGGTGGATGCAACGCAAGGCATTCAGGCCCAGACGATTTCGAATCTGTATCTGGCTTTGGAACACGACCTTGAAATCATTCCCGTGATGAACAAAATCGACA
>CALGBV010000359.1 GCA_937884015.1 uncultured Bacteroidales bacterium | reverse complement strand
GCACGAGGCGGAACAGCTCACCCCATTCCGCAATGTGATGCAGGAGTTTTATGTTCAATTGAAAGCCAGTGAAGCCATGATTAAGTTCTGCTTCATTACCGGCATCACTAAGTTCAGCCAGCTGAGCATCTTTTCCACCATCAACAACTTGACCAACATCTCGATGCAACCCAAGTATGCCGCCATCTGCGGCATCACCGAAGAGGAGTTTGCCAACGACATGGCTCCCGACATCGCCATGCTCGCCGAACAGTATGAGTGTTCTGCCGAAGCGATGCACGCCCGACTGAAACGGCAATACGACGGCTATCGCTTCTCCGAGGTGTCGCCCGACATCTACAACCCATTCAGCCTGCTGAAATGCTTCCTGCAAAAGAAAATCGACAACTACTGGTTCGAGAGCGGTACTCCTACCTTCCTCATTCAGCAGATGCAACATTTCCGCACCGACATCACCACTTTGGAAGCACTCGAAGTGCAATCCTACGACTTCGACCAACCCACCGAGGCGATGAACGATGCCCTGCCCCTGCTCTACCAAAGCGGTTATCTGACCATCAAGGGCTACGACAAGGAAACCGAGTTCTACACGCTTTCCATTCCCAATCAGGAGGTTCGCATCGGATTCACCCGTGGCCTGCTTCCAACCTATATCGGCTTGGATAACCGGCAAGTCGTTGCCGGCTTTGCCTTGAAATTCTGGCGAGCCTTGAAGGGAAACGACATCGACTTGGCCTTGCGCGAAATGCAGGCCTACTTTGCCGAGCTGCCCTACGTTGACGGTTTCAAGAAGAAGCTGGAGGACATAACCAATCTGGAGAGTTTCTACGAGTGGTCGATGATGCTCGTTTTCAACATGCTGAACATTTATGTCCAGACCGAAGTGCGCTGTGCCGGAGGCCGTGCCGACATGGTTGTGAAGATGCCCGACACCATCTATGTCATCGAACTGAAACTGAATGGCACCGCTCAGGAAGCCATGATGCAGATTGAGAAGAACGGCTACGCCACCCCATTCATCACCGATGGCCGCAAGGTTGTCAAGGTTGGCGTGAAGTTCTCTACAGAAACCAAGACTATTGAGGACTGGATTATCGCATAACGTCTTTCACTCCGTTGACTTATCTTTATCTTCACAAAAGAAAAACTGTTTTAATAAATTTCCAAAACCTATCTTTACATGAAAAAAGCATTACTTCACAAAACGACATTCCTATTCATTTTTTATATCTTATTGACTTTTAAAGTATTCGCACAAACGACATTCACTGTCGGCGACTTGAATTACCAGGTTAACGATGACGGCGTTTCCGTGACCATCATAAGTTCCGTCGGCGGACAAGGCGCAACGGGCGAGCTGAACATTCCTGAATCAGTGAACTACGAAGGCAACGATTATGCGGTGACAGCCATTGGCGACTACGCTTTCCTGTATGGCTATTTTACTGGTGGCCTGAACATCCCGAACTCGATAACCACGATTGGCGATGGCGCTTTCGCCTATTGCAGCTGCTTCACCGGCGACCTGATTATCCCCAATTCCGTGACCAGCATCGGATATGGTGCATTTCAGATTTGCTTCGGTTTCACAGGCAATCTCACCATCCCCAACTCCGTCGTTTCCATCGGCGACTTCGCCTTCAATTCCTGCGACGGCATGACTGGCACGCTGAGCATCCCAAGCTCGGTAATGTCGCTCGGCCCTGA
>CALGBV010000358.1 GCA_937884015.1 uncultured Bacteroidales bacterium | reverse complement strand
CGGTGTGCATCGGCGCCGTCGATTACAACGACAATGCCGCTTATTTCACTTCCAATGGCCCCGTCACTTGGACAAACACCGAATTTGGCGATTATGCCTACAACCCGGGCATCGGTCTTATCCGCCCCGACGTTTGCGCTCCTGGTGTCGACATCATTTCCCTGAATTATGCCACCAACAACGGTTACACCTCAATGAGCGGAACCTCAATGGCCACGCCTTGCGCAGCCGGTGTCATGTGCCTGCTGCTTTCCAAAAACATCAACACCACGCCTGCCGACATCTGCCGCATTCTGGAAGAAACGGCACTCCCAAAATCGGAAACCAAGAGCAACATCTACGGCTTTGGCCGCATCGATGCCCTTGCCGCCATCGAGCAGATTCAGGCCGGCGCCTTTGCCTACGCTTCACATTCCATTGATGATGCACAAGGCAACAACAACGGTAAAGCCAATCCTGGCGAAACCATCAGCCTGACGCTTGCTCTTCAGAATGTTTCGGAAAATACCGTGAGCAACGCAACTATTGTTTTGTCATCTGATGACCAATATGTTACAATTACGGAAAACACAACTACAATTGCATCTGCAATGCCAAACGAAACCGTGACATTGAATGACGCTTTCGCTTTCACGGTGGCTGATAATGCCCCAGCCCAACACTCGGTTCGTTTCTCGGCCGAAACTTTCATCAACGGTGAATCGGACGGCAAAGTGAATTTCACTGAAATGATTTGCGATTACAACCTTACGTTGGGAGCTACCGTCATTCTGAATGATGATAATGATAACGGATTGCTTGAGCCTGGTGAAAATGCTGATTTGCGCATCCTCATCGACAACACCGGAAACGAATTGGCACAAAGCGTAACAGGATTGCTCTCAACTGATTATCAATATGCAACATTGAACGAAACCGAAAAGAGTTTCAGCACAATCGGTGCCGAAATGATGGGCTTTGCCGATTACAACATCACTTTGGATGCTGCCGCTCCTGCCGACTTCGTCATTCCTTTCAACTTGCTGCTCACCGATGTCAATGGCCGCGAAACCGAATTGACCTTCAACTACAAGAACGCCTGTAACGTCATTTTCGACCTGCGCGACAGTTACGGCGACGGCTGGCAAGGCAACTATCTGGAAGTGAGCTACAGCGACGGCACGCCAACCGAACAGATGACCGTTCAGTCGGGTTCATCGGCAAGTTTCACAAGAGAGATTGCCTCTGGTGTCCATGTCACCATCACATTCCACCAAGGCAGCTGGCCTGAGGAATGTTCTTATACCATAAGTTACGAAGACGGCACGCAAATCATGGCTGGCACCACCAACGGCGGCGAGTTCGACGTCAATTGCTCAGGAGGTGGTCCGGCACCAGTTTTCTGTGAGCCTATCGGTGAACTTACAGCCGAAACCGATGGTTTCGATGTGATTCTTTCTTGGGAAGCACCCGAAGAAGGCAATCCGACTGGTTATGAAATCTATCGCGAAACGGTTCTCCTTGAAACGGTTACCGATTTGACCTATATTGACGCTGAAGTTGCCGAAGGCCTCTACAATTATTGCGTTTATGCCGTTTACGACGACTGCCAAAGCGAATTTGTCTGCACCGAAGTCGAAGTTTCGGCTTGCTCAGCCGTCAACAATTTGGCTTACACGCTCGACAGTTTAACCATGAATCTCACTTGGGAATTGCCTGACGACCCAATCGAATTGATTCAATATCAGATTCTTGTCAATGGCGAGATAGTAGGCACGACTGGACTTTTGGATTACCAGGTTGAACTCACTTCCGGTCATTTCGATGTGTGCGTGAATGCCGTTTATCCTGAATGTGAAAAGAGCAGTTGTATTGAACTCGACATTTGCCCATGGCCTGAAAACCTGAGTTATACAACTGAAGACCACAGCTTTACCTTGAATTGGGAAATTGCCGAACCTGCCGAATCGTTTAACATCTATTCAGATGGCGAACTGATTGGCACTTCAACCGAAACCACCTTCACGGGTGAGCTTCCAAGCGGTTCACACAATGTTTGCGTTGAAGTCGATGGCGCTTGCATTCCTGTTCCGATGTCAGCCTGCGCTCATATAAAGATTTGTGACCCAATTGAGATTTCAAACATAGCTTACACTCCGGCAAATGGCAACGGTATATTCAATTTGTCTTGGATTGACCCGCAAGCGGGCGCTATGTCCTACGACATCCTGCTGAACGGCGAGTTTGTCACCGACACTTACGATCCTTGGGTGTCTTTCAATGCTCATGTTGAAGCCGGCGAAAACGAAATCTGCATTGTTCCGGATTCGCACTTGTGTGATATGGACACGGTTTGCGTCACCTTGAATTTCTGCGAACCTGCAAGAAATGTTGCTTATTCGCACCAAGGCAGCGAAGTGACCTTCACTTGGGAAGGCGATGCCACCGAATACCAGCTGTTTGTTGACGATGAAATGATTGCAACCGTAAACGAAACGACTTACAGCACCGAACTTGAACCCGGCGAATACGATTTCTGCGTGCTCACTGTCAACGAAGGCTGCTATGCAGAGATGGCTTGCACTCACCTTGTCCTTGATTGCGTGAAACCTACTGGCTTGAGAACTACGGATGTCCGTGAAGGCATGATCTGCTTGGCTTGGGATGCCATTGCAAGCGCTTCGAGCTATGATGTTTACCGCAATGGCGAATTGATTGCCTCAAACCTCACGGAAAACAGCTATTCCGATACACAAATGGCACTTGAAGCCAACTACCAATATGCCGTTGCAGCACATTGCACCTTCGGATCTTCGAACATGTCGGACGAAATCACCGTATCATATTACAGCGGAGTCAACGAAGCGAATTTCAACCTCAGCATCTTCCCGAACCCGACGACCGACATGTTGAACGTTGAATGTAAAGGCATGACAGGCATCGAAGTCTATTCCATCGACGGCAAGCGTATTCTCAACATCGTGTTTGAAGGCGACAGCTATCAGTTGGACGGCTTGAATCCTGGCGTTTACACGCTGCGCGTCTTCAAAGGCAACGAAAGCGTTGTCCGAAAGGTTGTCAAATTCTGATGGCTTGAATATTAATCCCAAAAAAATCAAAAGAGGCGTGCTTCGGTGCGCCTCTATTTTTTATCTTTGCGCTTCCAAACAAATACTAAACGCACCATTTCAGCGTTAGGCATTTATTAAAAAGTGATTCTATGAGAAAACTGTTCATACCATTGATTTTATTGGGCCTTTCACTGAACCTGTTTGCCCAGGATGCGAAAGACATCAAAAGAGATGCCATCCCTGTTGCCATGTTTCAGGTGACCTACGCTGCACAGTTGCCGGCTCTCGATACGCGTGTCAATTATGGTTTCACCAACACGATTGGCGGCAGTTTCATCTACAAGACCGAAAGCAATTGGCTATTTACGGCCAACGGAAACTACATTTTCGGTCCGAAAGTGAAAGGCGACCCGGAAGGCAAGATGCCCGACCGTGTCTATATCTTTGGCGAAGGCATTACTACTAACGATGGCGAAATCACGGGCGGCAGCGGCAGCTATACCAATCTTGCACTTTATCAGAGAGGCTTCCATTTCCAGGGCGAAATCGGAAAACTGTTTCCGTTCAAGCCTAATCCCAACAGCGGCTTTTTCGTTCAGTTTGGCGCGGGCTATCTGAGAAACCGTATTCGCGTTGATTATCAGACGGAAATGTATAACACGCCTTATCAGCTCACGGATGATTATCAGTATGGCTATGATAGGATGCGAGGCGGTTTTGCCTGCCATGGCGAAGCCGGTTATTTGGTCCTGAGTGATTCGCGAATTTTCAATTTTTCCGTTTCTTTGGAAGTGACATACGCCCGTACCCGCGATTTGCGCGATTATGATTTCCGTGTGTTCACCAATCCTGAAACGGGTGTTATGGAGCCAGTAGGCCGTACCGACCCGCAAAAACGCTACAACGATTTCTATTACGGTATCCGCCTGAGTTGGAACATCCCGACTTATCAGCGTCAGCCCGAAAAGTATTATTACGATTGACAATGCGTTTCCTTTATACATCGGCTATCCGTATTTATGAATTTGGCGTGAAAACGGCTGCCCTTTTCGGCAATCGGAAAGCCAAATTGTGGGTTGATGGCCGCCGCTCGTTGCCTGAAAGCCAGCCGAATGATGGCGACTGGATTTGGTTCCACTCGGCATCGTTGGGTGAGTTTGAGCAGGGGAGACCTGTCATTGAGGCTCTGAAGGCACAATATCCGCAATTTAAGATTCTGCTGTCGTTTTTTTCGCCATCAGGTTACGAGATAAGGAAAAACTATCCTTTTGCCGATGAAGTCGTTTATCTGCCATCGGATACGCCGAAAAATGCGCGCATTTGGTTGAACCGGCATCATTTTGTGGCGGCTTTCTTCATCAAGTATGAGTTTTGGTTCAACTACATG
>CALGBV010000357.1 GCA_937884015.1 uncultured Bacteroidales bacterium | reverse complement strand
GCCCAAGCCAAGGCCAGCCCGCGCTTGCGGCAGAACTATGACTTGCGCAATAGCGGGAATGACAACTCCCAGCGCATGCTCAATGCCTTAGGTAGTTTGAGATTGTTGGAGTGAAGAAGAATAACAGTTAGGGTTGTGTCGATATTGTGAACAAGTTGGTTTGGAGAAAAGGTGAATATGGATATTCTTAATGACTATTTTGGGGTTGGCGCTTGATTAAGTTGGGGTGAAACGATTTTGAGATATAAATTAAAAATGTGTTATTAGGTATGAAAACCATACTGACATTTGGCGTTTACGATATGCTTCACATAGGGCATATCCTCCTGTTTAAACACGCCAAGGAATTGTTCCCAAACGAAGCAAGTAGGCTTGTGGTTGCCGTACAGGATGGCGACTATATCTTGAAATACAAGCCGGGTACCAAAATGGTGTATTCCACCGAAGAGCGTCTCTATATGGTGAGCACCATCCGTTATGTGGACGAAGTGGTGACCTATAAGGATGTCGATGTTGACATACAAAACATTCCTTTTGATGTCTTTGCCAAAGGCCCCGACCAAAACCATGCCGGTTTCCAAAGGGCGGTGGACTGGTGCAAGGCCAATGGAAAGGAAGTGGTGATAATACCTAGGACGGAAGGCATTTCGTCTTCGATGTTAAGGGAATACAGTAAAATTAAATAAACGGTTTTTTTATGAAACGGCTGATAATCCTGTTTTTTGCTTTGGCTGTCACTTGCAGAGTTTTGGCTTTTGATTTCTCTGCCATCTGTCCTACAGGCCAAACGCTGTATTATTCGATTACGGATGAGGTTGCCCGTAAGGTTATGCTTACATTTCCGGGACCATCAATTGATAGTGCATATAAGAGTTTTGATATGCCTGTCGGCAGTCTTACCATTCCCGAAAATGTCACTTATGATGGAACCGTTTATGTGGTTGATGCCATTGACGCCTGTTCGTTTGCGAAATGCAATAACCTTTCTGGCACATTGGTCATTCCGCCAACAATCACTGCTATAGGCAAATCGGCTTTTTTGCATTGCGGCCATATTGAGGAACTGCATTTCAAAGCCACGGATTGCGCATCGGCATTTTCGGCTTTTGAAGGATGCCGGTTCCGAATCATTGTTTTTGACGGAATGGTGGCAACCGTGCCTGAAGCAGCGTTTGCCAACAACACTTTCCTTAAAACGGTAAAGGTGAACAGGGCACTGCGAAGGATAGGCAAAAGGGCTTTTTATAATTGCCCGAATCTGGAAAGTGTTGAAGGGGAAAACAATATCCAGATTGTTGAAGATTATGCGTTTTACGATTGCCGGTCTTTGCGTGACATTTCAATTAGGAATGCCGTAAGCATCGGCTGCATGGCGTTTGCTAACACGAAGATAGAGGCCTTGAAGTTAAATGGAGGAGAATGTGTGCTTAAGGAAATGGCCTTTTTGAATTGCAAAAACCTTAAGGCAATAGTGCTGGACACCTGCCAGTATACGATGGACCAGTATTCGTTTTATTATTGCAACGGGATAGAAAGCATTTCTTGTCCAGCAGTTGTGCCTCCTGAAATACCGGAGAATGTCTTTTCCAGTCATGAAGCGGAACTTTTGGTGCCGTGCCAATCGGTAGAGGAATACCGTAATGCTCCAGGTTGGAGGCTGTTTCAGGACATTCGTCCTATGGTGGCCTATACTATGGAGGTGTCGTCGTCAAATGTGTATGCCGGTTATGTGGAAGGCCCTGAGAATCCATTGTGCTATGGCGAGGAAGTGACGATAGCAGCTTTCCCATACGAGAACTATTCTTTTGTCGAATGGAATGACGGGGATACGGTAAATCCTAGAAATGTCACAATTCAAAGTGATACTGCATTTGTCGCCTGTTTCCAGCTTGTTTTGGATACTTCAGACATCTATTTCCAAAATGAACCTGTCATCATTTCTGCCCATGGCAACTGCCTTCGGGTGATTGGCACCCAAAGGCAATTCATTAGTGTCTACACGGCTTCCGGACAATGTGTTTTTTCGTCATCTTGCAAGATAGATTGTGTTTGCCTAACGCTCCCCAAAAACGGCGTCTATCTGGTGAAAGTAGGTGATGAAGTTTGTAAAAAAATCGTGATAAATAATTGAAGATGAAACACATTCTTGTTTTACTTTTGGCAATTGCCCTTTTTGCAATTCCAACGGATCTGTCAGCCCAGTCTTCCCGTGTTTCCAAGCAGGAAAGAGCGGCACTGCCTGACACCGTATTGAACTGCAATTCAAAATACATTGCGGTGTTTGGTGATATGCAAATCTATTTTGCCTATGATTCTTATGTGCCTTATTACCAAGGTGCTCTTGACTGGATTGCCAACCATTCCGATAGAATAGCATTTTGTCTGCATACGGGTGATATTACCAATGATAACCTTGTATCGCAATGGAATAGGTTTTATAATGCGACGGAACAATTTACCTCAGTAATGCCTTTTTATTCGTGTATTGGCAATCATGATTATTATTGCAATGCAACCAATCCTTGGTGTCATCGCGATTCCACACGTTTCAGCAATTATGTCGGATTTCCTTCCACAGTTTCTCACATTGTGTCGTATTTTGAACCAGGGAAATATGAAAATGTCGTGGTGCGGGAAAATTTAGACGGGGAAGTGGTGAATTTGCTTTTGCTTGAAATGGAGCCGAGAACGCCTGCTGTGAAATGGGCGGATGAATATGTGAAAGCACATGCTGATGAAAATTTCATACTTGTCACTCATAGGTATATGTCAGCAAATGCTAAGAGATATAGAAATCTTGGTTATATGACAGATACTGTAAGTAAGGCGGGACAATATGTTTGGGAAAATTTGGTTTATAATAATGATAATATCCGTTGTGTGTTGTGTGGCCATGTGGGTTCAAGAACAAGGGTGCTGTATTCAACTAATTCCAAAGGGAGGATTGTCCCTCAAATAGAGTTCAACATCCAGCATGAACCACATGGTGGCAATGGACTGATACAGCTTTGGGAGTTCCCAAAGGATGATGACAATGTATATATCAGGACATTCAATGCCTATCAGCATGAGTATGTTACGGATTCGATAACCGAGTATCAGTTTAAGTATAGATGAACCAGTTTGTGTCACTTAATATAATATCATGAAAATAGCCTTAATAAAAGAAACAAAGACTCCTGTAGACAACCGTGTGGCCTTGTCGCCAAAACAGGTAGCAGAATTGAATAAGCGATTTCCTCAACATCAGATTGTGGTGCAGGCCAGCGATATTCGTGCCTATTCCGATGATGAATACCGTGCGGAAGGTGTGCAGGTCTGCTACAACGTGTCGGATGCCGATGTGCTGTTTGGTATCAAGGAAGCAAAGATTGATTCACTGATTCCTGACAAACATTATTTCTTCTTTGGTCATATTGCCAAGAAACAAGAATATAATCGTCCGTTGCTGCAAGCTTTCATGCAGAAACACATCACTTTCTGTGATTATGAATACTTGGTTGACGACAACAATATTCGCGTGTGTGCCTTCGGTTGGTGGGCCGGTGTGGTGGGCGTGTACTATACCCTCCGTGGCTATGGCTTGAAACATCATTTGTATGAACTTCCGAAACCTGACCGTCGTTTTACGCTTGACCAATTGCTTGCCAATTTGAAAAAAGTGCAACTTCCAAAGGTAAAGCTCTTGGTGACGGGTGCCGGCCGTGTTTCGCAAGGTGCACAATATGTGCTTGATAATAATAATGATTATAAAAATAATAATATAGGTTTTGCTGTTGATTTTTGTCCATGTGACCGTTTCCGTTGTTGCATCATCCGTAATGGAGAGCGTATCCAACTCATTACCGCTATCAGGGGTAACGATCAATTTGACCGTTGTACCCGGTTCGGCGGCATTTACTCCGTCATCAACAGCGACAGTGCCGCCTGTGATGCTGTCGGCGATTGTTATGTCTCTCTGTTTTGCTGCCTCCAAATCATCTAAATCAGAAAACGCCTGATTCAAAAGGTTGGTCACTTCTGCAACGCTCGTTGCATTCTCGATGGCTGCAATAGCAGTGTCTACGACAGATGCGTTCTCGTCATTCTTTTTCGCGTTGATTTCAGCAATGGCGTTTT
>CALGBV010000356.1 GCA_937884015.1 uncultured Bacteroidales bacterium | reverse complement strand
GCGCCGCCAATCAGCGCCAGCGGCTTGTGGCCGGCCTTCTGGAAATGCCGCAGCATCATGATGCCGCAGAGGTGGCCGATATGCAGTGAGTCGGCGGTCGGGTCGATGCCCACGTAAGCCGTCGTCATTTCCTTGAGGAGTTGTTCTTCCGTTCCGGGCATGACGGTGTGAATCATGCCGCGCCATGTAAGTTCTTCTATAAAGTTAATCATCGGATGATGTTTTTCTAATTTGTGGTGCAAAAATAGGAAAAATATGGCTTTTCTATTCTTTTCAAGGGATTTTTGTTAATTTTGCCACGATATTTTGAATTATTTCACCATTGATAACGAATAAACATGAAGAAAAAGAATTTCCTGTTATTAGCATTGTTTTTAGCCATTTGCTCTTTCTCAATTGCTCAAGACGAAGAAAAAGACTATCGGCCCAAAGGCGAGAAATCACTTCAAATGGGCATTACATGCAGCATTTGGGATCCTATCAGGATGTTTAGCGAAAAACCTTTTCACTTTTCCATAGACCAAGTATTAGAACACCGCTACAGCCGATACTTTGCGCTTGGAATAGGTGCTGAATTGTATGGTACACGAATGCAAGCAACTGGTCAATCACAAGAATATTTCATGTGGGGAGTGCCCGTCTTTGTGAATTTGCGGTTTAATGGAAATCACAATCACACTTCATTTTGCTCAGATATACGGATAGGCTATTCCAATGGACTGAACAATCCTCGCTCGGAGAATGAGGTTTACACATACTCAATGCAAGGACTCTATGGAAGTGCTGGCATCGGAATAATCAATAAAAGGTTTTCTTTCACTCTCGGCATAAAAGGAGGACGATACCAAAAATCTGCGACCTATGGGACAACATATTCCGATTGGTTTTTCGGACCATTTATGCGTTTTTCCCGCACAATAAAGTTAAATGAATAATCTGCTTCGGGCATACACGCAGCCGTGCGTCTTTACGTTTCCACACAATCTGCAAAAGGCATAAGCCTTTCAATGCAAAGACTTTCATTTCCCTTCACGATAAAGACGGATTTCCTCGTTGATTTCCTCCAAGGTCAAATCGGGTAATTCGCCAGCCTCGGCTTTGGCTCTGATGGCCTCAAAAGCTTCTATTCCTTTTCTGTAAGTGTCTGATTCTTGCACTGATATTTCAAACGGAATCTTTTTGCGCCTAACCACCGTTTTCGCAAAAATGTTTATTGCCGTGTTCGCGCTCATGCCGAATTGCTCGCAAAGCGCATCGAAACTTGCCTTTAAACCGCTATCCATTCTGACTGTCATTGATACTTGTGCCATAGTTTTCTCCTTTAAATTCGACCGCAAAAATAAACAATTTATTTCATTATGGCGTAAATAAATGTCATTTTCACATCACAATGGCATAAATGTAAAATTCCGCAGCCGGCAAGCCATGTTCTGCTTCACATTGCCCGCAAAAAGCCACGACTCGGCAAAATGGAGGCTGCCTGCCGGAAAATAATCCTTATAGGCAGAAACATAGGAAAAAGTGGAATCGATATCGGAACAGACCATAAAATGGTTTTGCAAGCGTCCGCCCGTAATGCCCGGATGCAGCACGATGCTGTCGCGCGTGGCATTGTATCTGGCCATGCCCAGATGCGCCTCCTTGCCGACAAAGCAAGTGTCGGTAGTCCACGACAACGGATTGATGCCGACAACAGTATTCGCAAACATCGGCGGAACGCCTTTCAAGTCGGTCACTGAATTGAAAAGGACTAAGACGCCCGTTCCGCAACTATCCGTGGCCGGAACAAGTTTTTCGGGATAAGCGGCAAGTTCCTCTTCGGTGATGCTCCAGCCCGTGCAATAGGCTGCCACCATCAAACGGCGTTGTTCATCGGTCATGCCATGCTTGAGCAGTTCCACAAGCATCTGCGAGCCTTGGCTGTGGCCCATCAGGAAAAACGGACGGCCCTGGTTGTAATGCTCCATATAATATTGGAAAGCCGCCTCGACATCAGCAATCGGCACCTCCGACCAGACCGCTACGCAACTGTCGGGCTGACGGAAAGCGTCGAAGATAAGCTGGCGGTAAAAGGGCGCATAGAAATTGCATTCGGTGAAAAACATCTTGTTGAAACGCTGGTTGTGCGACGATTGCTCGCGCACATCGGCACGGGTGATGTCGTCGTACCACGAAGAATCGTTATCGGCAAACGAAACCGTGGCCACCGTAGGATAGACGTAGAAAATGTCGGCAGGCATAACCGTGTCGCCGCACGAATACCAATAAGCGGTGTCGGCATAATCGATGGCGGGAACTTGCTGCGTTTCTTCCTCAACAGCATTTTCCTTTTCCGAATGGCAGCATGATGCAAAAAGGGAAAGAATGATTATGACGGCAAAATATTTCTTCATAAATGAAACGTTTTAAAAATCGGCGGCAAAAGTAGGGATAAAAACGCCAAAAAGAGTTCCAATTTCTAATTAATATGCTCTAAATGCATGAAATTAAAAAAATTATGTATTTTTGCGACAAAAGTGGAATGTAACTCCAGATCCGTCCAATTTAAATATAATAAAATGATAACAAGGCTGTTAGATAGTGAAATCAGAAGATTAGCGAACCTGTTTCCCGTGGTAATTGTGAATGGCCCGCGTCAATCAGGCAAAACCACATTGTGCAAAATGGCATTCGAGCAATTCGAGTACATCAACTTGGAGAACATCGCCACCCGAGGAATGGTTGCCTCCGACCCGCTGAATTACCTAAAACAACATTCTTCCGGTCTGGTAATCGACGAGGCACAACGTTTGCCGGAATTATTCTCCTACATACAGGTTCTTGTGGATGAAGACAAAAGCCGCCGCTACATTTTAACTGGCAGCAGCAATTTTGCTTTACTTGGCAATGTAGGTCAATCGCTTGCTGGCCGAGCCGCCATTCTTACATTGTTGCCATTTGCAATTGAGGAAATGCCTAATGCGATGGAACAAACCACCAATACACTCATGCTCAAAGGCGGTTACCCTGCCGTTTGGTGCAACGGACAATCGCCTCAGGATGTCTATTCCAACTACTACACTACCTATGTGGAACGAGATTTACTGCAACTGGTTAACATTCACAATCTGTCACAATTTCAGCAATTTGTAAGGCTTTCGGCAGGCCGCGTTTCATGTGAGTTTAACGCATCGGATTTCGCAAATGAACTAGGATGCGATTTAAAAACCATTCAGCACTGGAACAGCATTTTAGAGACATCATATATCACTTTCATGCTACCACCTTATTATAGGAACATAGGCAAACGTATTATAAAAACACCTAAACGTTATTTTTACGACACCGGCCTGATATGTTTCCTATTGGGCATCGAAAACGAACAGCAACTAGAGACACATCCGTTGCGAGGCGCCATATTTGAAAACATGGTGGTGGCCGAAATGGTGAAACGGAAATACCATCACGGTCGGAGACCAAACTTTTATTTCTATCGAGACAAATCTCAAAAAGAGGTTGATTTGATAGAAGAAGAAACCTTCGAACAATTGCGCGCCTACGAAATTAAATCCGCACAAAGTTTCCATCCTCAATTTACCAAAGGACTGGAATATTTTCACGGATTGTATGGCGAAAAAGTGATTTCAACTACCGTATTGTACGATGGAAACGAAGCATTGACAACCGATTACAACGGATATAGAAATTATCGCAGCCTATAAAATTCCAGCAATTTAGCCATTTAGCCGATAGAAAATGTACTTTTTTTAGAATACCTCGTAAAAAATTCGCACCTTTGCAGCGGAAATGGATGGATGTTGGGTGATAGGTGTTAGGTGAATTAGCTTCCCTGAGCATGTCGAAGGGACGTTTCAGAAGTTTCAAAGTGGGAAGGGACGCAATGCTTGCGTCCGTTGAGTGGAAAATCGAAATTGTTCAAAAGAATCAAATATCATTTCGACAGGCTCAATGAGCTGGAATCTCGAAAACCTCGAAGTCTCGTAGCCTCGCTGTCCAATTATCCACAAGTCAAAACATTGAATTTTAAATCTTTAAATATTAAATCTTAAATACAGCAATTCACATGAAAAGAGACGAAAAAATCTTTGATCTGATACGTCAAGAAAAAGAACGTCAGA
>CALGBV010000355.1 GCA_937884015.1 uncultured Bacteroidales bacterium | reverse complement strand
TGAAAATTACCGATTTAGACCCGTTAAAATACGACTTGCTGTTCGAGCGTTTCCTGAATCCTGACCGTATTTCATTGCCTGATATCGATGTCGACTTCGATGATGATGGTCGTGGTGCCGTTTTGGATTGGGTTACAAAGAAATACGGCAAGGAAAAGGTAGCGCATATCATTACCTACGGCACGATGGCTGCCAAATCTGCTTTGGCTGATGTCGGTCGCGTGCAGAAGGTGCCGCTTGCCGAAGTGAATAAAATCAAGGGCTTTGTGCCCGATAAAGCTTTTGACGAAAGTCAGGTGAAAGCCGTAGAGGGCAAGGTGCCTTCAAAGATGCCGAAAGTCAACTTGAAGAACTGCTACAAATACATTCCTGAACTCAAGGAATACCTTGAAGGCGAGGATGATAACATTTCCTCGATGATGACTTACGCTCAGGAATTGGAGGATACCAACCGTCAGATTGGCATTCACGCATGTGGCGTTATCATTGGTGCACGAGACCTTACCGAAATCGCTCCGATGTGTACCATCAAGGATAAGGACACGAAGGAAGATGTGGTCGTTACGCAATATGATGGTCATGTGGTTGAAAGTGTGGGACTTATCAAGATGGACTTCTTGGGTTTGAAGACTTTGACCTTGATTAAGGATGCCTTGCATAACATCAAGCATACGACAGGCCAAGACCTTGATATTGACCACATTCCGATTGACGACCCGTTGACTTACGAACTGTATAGTTCCGGCAATACGATTGGCACGTTCCAGTTTGAATCGCCCGGAATGCAGAAATATCTTAAGGAACTGAAACCGAGTGCAATAGGTGACATTATTGCAATGAATGCATTGTATCGTCCAGGTCCGATGGATAACATCCCTGACTTCATCGCCCGTAAACAAGGCAGACAGGAAATCAAGTACGATTTCGACTGCATGGAGAAATATCTGAAGGATACCTACGGCATTTGCGTCTATCAGGAACAGGTGATGCTGCTGTCGCGTGAGCTGGCCAACTTTACGAGAGGTGAGTCCGACTCGCTGCGTAAAGCGATGGGTAAGAAGCAATTGGCGAAGATGGAGGAACTCTACGGCAAGTTTATGAAACAAGGTGTGGAGAAACTCACCGTCACCGAAAACCTGCCCGAAGAAGAAGTTACCAAGCGATTGAATAAGATTTGGGAAGAGTGGAAGAAGTTCGCTTCGTATGCTTTCAACAAATCGCACGCGGCTTGCTATTCCTGGGTTTCCTATCAAACAGCCTATCTGAAAGCGCATTATCCCGCCGAATTTATGGCTGCCGTTTTGAACAACAGTTTGGGCGACATCAAGGAAATCAATTTCATGACGGAAGAATGTAAACGCATGAAAATCGACGTTTTAGGTCCGGATGTCAACGAATCGGAATACAAATTCTCCGTCAATGGCAAGGGAGAAATCCGCTATGGTATGGGCGCCATCAAGAATGTGGGTGAAGCCGCCATTTCGGGCATTGTCGAGGAACGCGAGGCCAACGGCAGGTTCAAGGATTTGACTGATTTCCTGATTCGTACCGCCAACAAGGGTGTCAACCGCCGCGCTTTGGAAAGCATGGACATGGCCGGTTGCTTCGACTCGTTCCCGGGATTCCATCGTGCTATGTTCTTCTATGTGCCTCAGAATGATTTGACTCCGTTTGTGGAAAAGGCATTGCGCATGGTCGCTTCTTATAACGAAAGGAAAAATTCCGCGCAAATCGATTTGTTCGGTTTCGGCGATGGTTCGGATAACGAGGAAACCTTGACGATTCCTATGCCGCAGTGCGAACGCTGGTCGAAGATGAAGGAACTGGAAATGGAGTTTGAGGCGCTTGGTTTTTACATCAGTTCGCACCCGATGCAAGTCTATCATTTGCCGCTGAAATATTACAGCAATTGCAATGTCGAAGGTCTTAAAGCCGCCATGAACGAAGTGGAGAAAAACAATGGAAGGCCTGTGAAATTGGGCGGCCAGATTACGAGGGCAGAGGAGATGATAACGAAAACAGGTACAAGCAAATACGGCATTTTCACCATCGAAGACCAAACGGGTGCCTTGACTTTCAGACTGTTTAAGGAAAACTACAACAACTGCAAGGCCATGCTGAATGTAGGTGAATATGTCCTGCTCATAGGAAACCTGAAGATGCCGTTCCGCAAACCCGATGCCGACCCGAATGCCTTGCCGGCGCAATTGGATGTGCAGTTTACCTCTGTGCATCTGCTTGACTCCTTGCTGGAAAACTCAAGCAAGACCGTCTATATCAAGTTGAATCTCAATCTGATGACTCAGGATGACATGGTTACATTTGTCAAGGCAGTGAAGGACAATCCTGGCAAGCAGAATTACAGGATTCATGTCTTTGACGTACAGAACAACATTGCTTGCAACATGACGCCAATTTCGGGTGCTGTCAATGCGGGAGAATTATTGCCGATTCTGGAGAAGATGCCGTTTGTGGAGTTTGACTTGCGATGATGTTGGGTGATTGCTCGTTGACACCCTTCTTCAAGGGTGTGACGGTGTCGAAACGACGGAATAATGATGATGGAGTGGTATATTGCCGCCTCTGTTGAATGATAACATTATGAAAATGAATGGGATTGGCTCAGCCAATCCCATTTTGATATTATTCTTCGGCAGCAAGGGCAGGAGAGGAGGATTGGAAATAGGCCACTTCTTTCATTTCTCTAAGTTTCTTTTCTGCGTAAAGAACCACATCTTTTATGACGAGCTTTTCAATAGCACGGATAAAGGTTTCCATAGATTTGTAGTCGGGAAGTGAGTTTTGCGTCGGAAGCTGAATGTTTAATTCATCAGCGTCTTTTGCATAAAAATTATGAGAATAATCGAATTTCCCGGCGTGTGATGATTTATGAATCGCTGCTGTCACAAAAATTGAAGTGTGTTTTTTCAGATTTTCAGTGTGAACCACGGCAACATGATCATCAGCTCCATAATCATAATTTCTGTATTTGGCAGAACCGAACATGTCTATTGTTGTTGTATTTCTTGAAAAAACATCAACATCGTTTGAAATAAATGCGGAAATTCCTTCATTTGCTTCTCCTGCTGTTACAAATGGCAAATCGCCAATGGCTCTGTCCTCACTTTTTAATCTTTTACCTCGTGTTGATTTACCAAAGAGTTCTTCAAGATTAAACCCTTCCCAAGTCCAATTTTCATATCCCTTCAAGACAGTTTTCTCTTCTTCCGTTAATTCATAATCCTTTAATCCCGAGGCTTCCAAATAGGCATTAAGTTTGTTGATGCGTTCTTGTTCCAATTCGCTAATAAAAGACTCCATGAAATCAAAGTCAATCTCATTGGAGTGATTCAAAGGAAGTTGGATTTTATCTTTCTTTATTCTGTTCCAACTAGCTTTATTAGTCCATTCGTAATTTCCATAAATAGTTTTTGAAATCGAGGATGTTAGAAATAGATATTGATTATCTGACAAAACCGAACTATCATAAATCCACTTGACTGCATAAGCATCTTGCAAAACAGTAAACTCCTTACTTTGATAAAAAGTAGCTCCTGTATTTGCACCATTTGCCGAAATAGATATTACATTTTTTAATATAGTTGCTCTTTCACTTGGAACATAATTATTTAATCCCTGATTTTCAATTCCTGCAGTTAATGCGGGTAAATCATATTTAGGAGTTTTGTAACTAGGTATTTCGCTTGTTTTAAACTTTAAAGTATTCGTTTTTATTTTATTAAACAAATCTCCAAGTTTGAATTCGCCCCACTTGACGCTTTTCAGTTTTTCGTCAAGTGAGGCATTCATTTTCCCAAGCCATCCTCCGAGTTCTGGTTTTTCAATAGATTCGACACTTCCCAAGCCAAATAGTCCGAAACGGTTTTCTTGAAATCGGCAAGAGTCGGCCTTGTGTCGATGGGTGCCGTTTGGTTCCAATCGTTGCCCTTTGTTGGGTCTATGGTTCCCTCGTAATATTCCTTATCCGTAAAGATTTTCAACTTGCTTTTCCCGAAACGCACCAAATCGACCAGTTCGGCATATCGTCCTTTGGCGTTGTCGGTGTCTCTGAGATTTACACTTGATTTTGCTTTTTTCCGGTTGGCGCGCGTGTAACCATCGTTTGAAAAGTCGATGAATTTCACCACATCATCTTTTTGATGGGCTTCGCCCACACGAAAAACATAAATGTAGGTCTGAACACTCGATTTTCCAATAAACAAGTCAATAGGCATCTTGATGCTTGCTAACAAAGTGCTGTGTTGCAAAATCTTGGTATTGTAATCAACGGCTTTGCCACTTCCCGCAGAACCTTGAATGATAATGGCTGCATAACCTTTACTCATCATGGAAAGAGCCTTTTCGACGAACACCATTCCATTGCCTGGAGCCGAATAAGGTGGATTCAACACAAAAGCATCGGCAGGGAATATATCCTCTGTTTTGTCGAAACCATATTTCCCATCGAAATCGCTAAGCGAATTTTTGTTCAGAATGTTGGAATTTCCGTCGCCCATTAAAATCATATTCAAAATGGCTAACATGTAAATGCTGGGAAGGATTTCCAAGCCCAAAAGTTGGTTGGCTTTAATTTCGGCTGACTTCCTTGCTAACTCGTCGGGCGATGTTATCTTGTTTTTGGCATCAATCAGCATTTCGTTCATGGCAGCAACCAAAAGGCCTGCCGAGCCTGTTGCAAAATCCCAAACATAAGAATCTTTGTTTACACGAGCCAACTTGACTAATAATGTGCCTACATAAGTGGGAGTAAGCACGACATCGTTCAACTTGTCTTGTGTAAATCCAAGCCACCCGAACATTTCGTTGAATAATTTACCTGTGAAATCAGTAGTGAGTCCGATTTTGTAGTAGATGCCTAAATCATCAACTATCTTTGTGAAGACCCGTTTCAATTGGCTTTCGCCATTTTCCACCTTGTTGATATTTTCCATCGAAAGAGTGTTTTGCAAGGTTCTGACAATCAAATCCTTTTTATCTTTCGGTAATGACTTTTCAATCAAAAACGCTTCAATCTTCCGAATCATGATGTCGCCATCGCGATTGCCAATTTCTGACAACGACTTCAAATCTGACTTTTCGAGAGGCGCAACTTTATAATGGTTGGGATTACTATCATCTACGATTCCCAATGTGGCAATAATGGAAGCAGCAACAAGATAAACACGGTCGTTTTCACCAAGTCCCTTTTCGTTTTGATAGATGTCGTTGTTGAGCTTCGTCAAACTTGTGCCGATTTCTTCGTCGCGTCTTTCCTTAATGCGCTCTATTTCTTCCTGCGAAAGCGACAGCTCTTTCACGTGATCAATAAACAAATTGAAATATCGGCTGCTCAGAAATGAAAAATCCGAGTAATCGCCAATTTTCTGGCCGACTCCGAAATTGTTTTTTGAAACGTAATAAACACCTATGGAATGTTCAAGCGTGCCTCTTTCATTGACGAATCCCGTCATTCCTATGGCAATCACATCCGTGAAACTCGTAAAATGCAGAATGGCATTGGCGTAATGCACAGCACCATTCACCGCATACGAATTGATGCACTTCAAATCGGGTTCGTTATTTTTGTCCCTATTTGAGATGTGTCCGTCGTTGTCAAGTTTTTCAAGTTTATCCTTGTAACCTTTGTATTCGATGAGAATAGGCCAAGTCCGATTGTTTTTGTCTTTCAGTAAAATTTTGGCATCAGGACGATTGCCTCCAACGCCTCCGTTTTTAGAAAAGTATTCTTCAAGAGCCTTGTCGATCTCTGCATTGCCGCTTGGTTCCTGTTCAAGTTTGTAGTCAAGTTTATATGACTTCATCCAGCCATTTGCCAAATCGGCAATGCGCGGCTCTACAGATTGTGTGTTACTTTTTGCCATCGTCCTGCGTGTTTTTAGCCTTTGCAACTTATCGAGGATGCAGGATTGAGTCAAATACAATAAATGCAATAAGCGCGGATTTCACTTATTGCATCCTAAGGTATTTGGCGTAACCTGTAATCCAAATAAGTTCCGTCCACGCTATACGCAGACATTCGCTGAACTTATTCAAATGGGTTACATCTTTAAATCGCCAAATTTTTAGGATGCCTCGAATAAATAGCAAATGCTATGGTTTATAATATGTTAATTGTCAAATTTCTGTTTTATCCTTGTTGTGTGTGATTTTGAATGAGTGGGCAAATATAGGGAATTTTATATAGTCAATAGGCGATTGATGCTCATTTTTGCTACAAAATCACGCCTGCCATTTCTCTTTCGCCTCGAGTCTTTTCCTCCTGATTTGCTGTTTCAGCCTGTCGTTCATGGCGCGTGTCTCGTTGTTGATTCTGATTGTGGTGTTTAGGAAACTATTGAAATGTAAGCCATCCTTTTAATATAAGTAACAGTTCAAAATTAAACTTCAATTTGGATTTCGAAGTCTCGAGGCTTCGGGATCTCGAGATGTCTCGCATTCCCGTTACCTCGATGTCTCGTTTTCAATATATAAACTAAATTTGCTTACCTATTTATCATCATAACACGCTGTTATTTAATTAATTTCGAATCAAGTCACGTTTTTTTGCGGACAACAATTTTTTTTTCGGTAAAAAAACAACCTACTTTCAAAATTAATTGTACTTTTGCATCGTTTAGTAATAACTATACCAAATGATGAAATCAATAAAGAGAATGATACAATACGAAACGGCGATAAAGCAAGAGTGCTCGGCAAGTTTGGCGGCTTATGGCAACTTGTCTTGCGTTCCCGTCTTTGCTTTGCCTCGTTTGTCCTCTCACATTGATTTCCGGCCTCTGGGCCTCGCATCGCGCTTGTTGCACGATGCCAAACTTTCTTCCCAACATGCTGCCGGCTGGCTCGCCACGAGTTTTCAACTTGGGTCACATAGGCATCCGTTCATGAATCTCGAAAATCAAACTATGTCCGATAGTTTAAAAATCGAGTTTCATGCATATCAAACTATGTCCGATAGTTTGAAAAACGAGTTTCATGTAGATCAAACTATGTCCGATAGTTTGAAAATCGAGTTTCATGCAAATCAAACTATGTCCGATAGTTTGAAAATCGAGTTGAGCCTACTTGGAGGCATGTTCGCCTATTTCGCTTCCTGTGTTTGTTCACAGGCAGTTGTATGTTATTCATTTATAATCATTAAATAGTTTAAAAAGATGAACAGAAGAAACTATTTGAAGAAAAACCTCAGACTCGAAGAGTACTCCACCGGAGTGGATAGGGTAATGAGATTCCTCTCCGTTGAGCTGTCTGAGGACGCATTTCTGTCGGCGAAAGCCGCAGAACTGCAACCCGTGGATGAAGCGCTTGCTGCGCTGGTAGGTCTTGAAAAAGAGGCCGCTATGGGCATCCGCGAGATGTCGAACCGCCTGACGAACGAGATTGCCTCGCTGCGTCTGCTGTTGAAGTCGTACGCCAAATCGGGACTTGCGCAGCAGGAAAGCGTGGCTGCCTTGTTGGCCATCATGGACCGCTACGACGTGTTCGCACGTATGAACGTGGCCCGCAAGATTGCCGATGCCAAGGCATTGGTCCGTGATCTTAGTGCAGCCGACTTCAAGAAGCACGTGGTGGCCTTGGACGGTGTGCATCAGAAACTCGCCGACATCACCGCAGCCATCGAAGCAGTGCAACAGCAGCAGGATGCCGTGGCAAGGGCCAAGGCTAACCCTGCCGTCAAGTTGCGTCTCGCTGAACTGAAAGACCAAGCCAAACTGATAGTGAACGCCGTAGGCGACTACCTGAAGGGCATGAGTCTTTCCGACCCCGAGCATTATGCCGACAGCTACAACCTGTTCTGCGTCACCATCGAAAGCGCTAACCAGCCCTCCGAACTCGACTACAAGCCGGCTAATGGCGAGGGTCTTGTGATTGACGGACTGATGGATGGGAACGAGCCTATGAACAGCGTCGGTTAAAGTCCGGTGTCCCCAATGGGGATTAGCCACGAAGCGATGTCTTTGTAGTTCCAGCATGCATTGCGGCTAAAGGCCTAACCAGCCCGAAAAAAGGTTGTTACTTGAAAAGACAATGAACTACAGCCGAAGGCGGCTCCGTTAAGGGGCTGCCTTCGTTGCTTTCATTTGGAAGGAGAAAAAGCTTATTTAGCGATGAAGATTACTGAAAGTCC
>CALGBV010000354.1 GCA_937884015.1 uncultured Bacteroidales bacterium | reverse complement strand
GGGTTGTCGATGGTGTAAGGGCCTGCATTGTCCATCGGGAAGCCTTCGCGCTTCAGGTTTTCGTAACCCGCCAAAGTGGGCGAGAAGAGCAGGGTGGAGCAGTGGTCGCAAACGATTCGGTTGATTTCCTCGGGCATGCTTTTGTTGAAAGAGCGGAGTCCGGCCTCGATATGGACAATCGGAACGTGGATTTTTGCTGCGGCAACGGCACCGGCCAAAGTGGAATTGGTGTCGCCGTAAAGGACAATGTAATCAGGCTTTTCCTTGACAAGGATTTCTTCGATGCCTTCGGTCATGCGGGCGGTCTGCACGCCATGTGAGGCCGAACCTACATGCAGGTTGTAGTCGGGATGCGGAATGCCCAATTCATCGAAAAAGACTTGCGACATGTTTTCGTCGTAGTGTTGCCCCGTGTGGACGATGATTTCTGTGATTTGGCCTGCAAAACGGTTTTTAATGGCGCGGCTTAACGCGGCAGCTTTAATAATTTGGGGACGAGCCCCGATTATGGTTACTATTTTCATGTTTTCCAATTTGTTGCGATTATTCTAATGTTCCGTTTTCGGCGAAACTGTAATATTTTTCTGCACCAACAATAATATGGTCCACAACGCTGATGTCAAGTAGTTTTCCGGCGGCTCTCAGTTTGTGTGTCAGGTTAAAGTCTTCTTGGCTTGGTCTGGGATTGCCAGAAGGATGGTTGTGGCAAAGAATGATGGCTGTTGCGTTGAGTGTCAGTGCTTTCTTGAAAATGATTTTCGGGTCGGCTATGGTGTTGGTGATGCCTCCAGTGCTGATGCACTCGATTTTCAATACCTGATTGCTTCGGTTGAGATGCATAACGAGAAAATGCTCCTGACCGAAATCTTCGATGTGTGGCAGGAAGTACTCGTAAGCATCTACTGCCGTGTTGACGGTGCTTTTGTGTGTGGCTTCTGCGCCACGGCGACGTTTGCCGAGTTCTAAAGCGGCGGCAATGCTGATGGCTTTTGCTTCGCCAATGCCCTTGTGGGTCATCAGTTCGTCAAGGCTGAGGTTTGAGAGGTCGATAAGGTTGTTGCCGACACTGTCGAGGATTTCGCGTGCCAACTCGACCGCCGACATGGTGTTGTTGCCGGATCCGATGAGGATGGCAATGAGTTCGGCATTGCTCAAGGCGGTCTTGCCCTTGGCAATCATTTTCTCTCTGGGCCGGTCGTCTGCCGCCCAATTCTTGATGGATTTCTTTTCGGAAATGTCTGTCATTCTTTTTGTGGGTTAGTTTTGGGCGGTAAAATTAGTAAAAAAAGGAGGTCTATCAACGCAAATTTGTGGCGAAAATAAAAAAACCTCCCCCGAAAAACCAGGAGAGGCTTCCAACATTATGATGAAAAAACTCTTATTAAGCCAACTTTGCTGTGTATTTCGTCAGCTTTGACTTCAGATTGGCAGCCTTGTTCTTGTGGATGATACCACGCTTGGCAACCTTGTCAATGATTGAGTACATCTTTGGCAGCTTGGTTTCTGCTTCAGACTTGTCGGTCAATGTTCTGAACTTTCTAACTTCGTTACGCATGCTCTTAGCATAGTAGCGGTTGTGCAAACGTCTTTTTTCTGTCTGACGAATTCTCTTGAGTGACGATTTGTGATTTGCCATATCTATTTTTACTTTTTGTTTCTTTCTTTATCGGGGTGCAAAATTACAACTTTTCTTGTTACAAACGCTTAAAATTTCAATTTTTTTAATCTTTCTGAGTTGTAAAATTTTAAATCATTGATAATCAAATTATTATCCCTGTAAAGTTCATCTTGTCTTCATCGTTGCAATGCTCGATTTCCGAAAGTCTTATATTAATAAAGGTGTTTCTTTCGACATTAATGGCCTTGATTTGTATCGGAATGTAGTTTTCGCCATAGCCTTTTGCCGTGCCTTTGGCGTCGATGCGCTCAATCAGCATGCGTTGGGTGTGGCCTTGCATCATGCCGAAATAGTGGTTTTTGTTCTCCAAGGAAATGGCGCGCATGATTTCGCTGCGTTCGCTTTTGACTTTTTCGGGAACCTGGTTGGGCATAGTGGCGGCTTTGGTGCCACTACGCACGGAATATTTAAAGGTGTGAATGTGGCTGAACCCGATTTCGCGTGCAAAGTCACAACTTTCTTTGAAATCGGCATCGGTCTCGCCTGGGAAACCTACGATGATGTCGGTCGTGATGTTGAAATCTGGGCGGAAGGCCTTGATTCTTTCGCACATCTCGCGGAATTGGGCGGCAGAGTAAAAACGGTGCATTTGCCGGAGCGTGTTTTCGCAACCGCTTTGCAGGCAGATGTGCATGTGTGGTGCCAGTTTTTCGTGCTGGAAGAGTTCGAGAAAACGGTCGGAAAACTGGTCTGGCTCAATGGAGGAGACGCGCACGCGAAAATCACCATCGATGTTGAGAATGTTTTCAACGAGTTGCTCGAAATTGGTGCCTTCGTGTTGATAACGTCCCATGTTGACGCCGGTCAGAACGATTTCCTTGAAACCGTGGGCGACGACTTCCCTGATATTGTGATAGATATCTTCCGCAGGTCGGCTGGTGCTGCGGCCTCTTACGGTCGGAATGATGCAGTAGGAGCAGTAGTTGTTGCAGCCGTCGTGAATCTTGATGAGGCTGCGCGTGTGAAACGTATCGAAAGCTGGCTGATAACTGAAAAGGTCGCGGTCGTAACCTTCTGGGTCGCTGGCACCTTTTTGGAAATGGTCGTTGATGATGTCAAAAATGGCGGCTTTGCGCTCATTGTCGATGACATAGTCGGCAATGCCCGATTGGAGCAACTCTTCCTTGTAATTGTTGACCATGCATCCCGTGATGGCAATCAGCGCATCGGGATTCTTGCGTCGTATCTGATGGATGGCCTGGCGGCATTTTTGGTCACTCTGGTTGGTGACGGTGCAGGTGTTGACAATGAAGACATCGGCGCTTTCGCTGCTTTCGGCTATTTCGTAGCCGTTGGCCTTGAATCGCGATGCCAAAGCGTCAGTCTCAAACAGGTTGACGCGGCAGCCCAATGTCTTGAATGCAATCTTCGTCATTATATCAGTTCTCCTTCAATGGAAAGTGGTGTGGCAGCTGTCACTTTCACCTTGACGATCTGGCCGATGAGGCTTTCGTCGTCGGAGGCAAAGCGGATGACAATCTTGCCTTCGGTGTGACCGTTGAGGTAACCGCTCTTGCGGTCGTGGTCTTCAACAAGCATCTTTACGGTCGTGCCGACCAGGCTTTCGTTGTAAACGAGGCTGTGTTTCATCAATTCGTCGGTGAGGCGATGGTAACGCTCGCGCTTCACTTCTTTTGTGATGTCGTCGTCCCAGCCGGAGGCGACGGCGCCTTCACGCACGCTGTATTGGGCGATGTAAGCCATGTTGTATTTGAATTCTTCCATGGCTTTGCGTGTGTTTTCAAATTCCTCTTCGCTCTCGTGGGTGAAGCCGACGATAATATCAGTGAAAATGGTTGCTGTTGGCAGTACCTGTCTGATAGTCTGAATTATATGACGATAAGTCTCCATATTGTGATGACGGTTCATGCGTTGCAGCATGGCATCGTCGCCCGATTGAATCGGGATGTGAATCTGCTTGGCGAGACAATCGTATTGCGCGATGACTTCGATGACTTCGTCAGTCATGTCGCGTGGATGCGGCGAGGTGAAATACACCCAAAACTCCTTGCCTGATGTCTTGCCATATTCACCGACACGGCGCAGCAGTTCGGCGAAATTGATTTCCTCGCCGTTTTTGTCCAAGCCATACGAATTGACATTCTGCCCCAACAGGGTGATACGTTTGTAGTCTCTTTCTACGAGACTCTTCAGTTCGGCCAAAATGTCTTCGCTTGGGCGCGACACTTCGCGGCCTCTGGTGTAAGGCACGGCACAGTAAGTGCAGAACTTGTTGCAGCCGTTTTGAATTGGGATGAACGCCTCGAAAGTCGACGCTTGGCAAGGCGTGATGGCCCAGAAAGGTTCCATGTTTGCCGAAGGATTCACCTTGTCGTGCTTGTTGAATAGCGGCATTTGTGGCTGAACCACAGGCTGATACGGAATTTCTTCTCCCATTTTCAAGGATGCCGGCGTGACGATGCCATACTGACGGATCATGTCGGGGAAGTTTGGCAGTTCGTTCATCGGGAATACCAAATCGAAGAGCTTGAGGAAACGCACGCGGTCGGCAGGCAGAATGCAGCCCGATACAAAGGTGATGACATTCTGGCGGTTTTTCATGGCGTTCCATTTCTCGATGCGGCCATACACTTTGTCGATGCCTTTCTGCCGCACGGAGCAGGCGATGACACCTAAAATGGTGGCTTCGTCTTCATTGTCGGTCGGGACAAATCCCATGCGGTGCAACACGGTGCGCACACGGCCTGTGTCGCTTTGGTTCATCTGGCAACCTAAAGGGAGAAGGTAGTATTTCATTGTGTGAGTTAAGTTTTGGGTTGCAAAAATAGGGAAAATTTTACTTTTGTGTCACAAAACGGCCTCCTCAATCGTCTTATAGGTGTAAAATCTCCAAGATGGAATCCGAATTTGAAAAGACATATCGAAACTTTTACCCGAAACTGTTCAGGATTGCAACAAAATTGTTGCAGGATTCTGAGGGTGCAAAGGATGTCGTGCAGGATGTCTTCACCGCATATTATTATGCGCTGCAAGGCAAAAAATCCATCAACGAGGTGGAAAAATGGTTAGTCAGAAGCACTATTAATAAAGGTGTGGACTACAGGCGTAAAAACGCGAGACTCATTGTTATTGAAAACATGCAGACGGATGAAAATTGTTTTGCAAATATTATTGAAAATCAAAACGATGTGTCTGAAATCCTGAATGTTGTGGAACATCTTGACGAAAAGGAAAAGACAATGATTGTGCTTTACAGCGAGGGTTATTCCTATAAGGAAATCGCTGAAATCACGGGAAAGAAATTCAATTCGTTAGGGAAGACCTTGTCGAGAATCATGGAAAAGATTAAAAAGCAATTGCAATGAAACATTTGGATAACATATTGATACAGAAATACATTGATGGCGAATTAACGGAAAATGAAAGCCAGGTCATCGAATCGCACCTTGCAGATTGTGCTTCGTGCAGGCAAAAAGTTGATGAACAGCGTGCGCTTTCCGAAAAGGTGAAGCAAACGTTGGAAAAATCGGTTCCTGCCGATGTTGAGATTCCGCCATTCAGCATGAAAAAGGAAATGGTTTCAAAAGACAGAGCCATTCACATTGCCATTATTTCGTCCTTGTCGGCGGCTTGCGCGGTCGCACTTTTGTTCCTGATTATCAGTTTTTTCAATTCGCGCACAAAACCGATTGAGCCGTTTTATGACTATTACACGATTGAGGAATATGATGCCAACAAGCCGTTTTCGGAACAGGAACTCGCTTTGTATGAGATAAAATCACAGATTCAAGAACAATTATAAACTAAATTATTAAACATCATGAAAAAGTTATTTTTGATTATCGCGTTGGCATTTATTGCCTTCCATTTCGCTGATGCACAAGAGATTAAACTCGTTGCTGACAAAACATACGGTGTCGGAAACAATTGGGACAAGGTCTTCGACAGTTACTATGACAAGTTAGATGACTGTTTCAAAATTGGATTGCGAAAGCGTCTCGTTTTGTATGATGATGGGAAAGCCATTGTCAGCCATGCCACAAGAAACAGGTATTCGGTGTTCGATGCAAATGGTAAATTCCTGAAAGACATCGTAATACATTTCGCTGACAAGAACAAGAAGCCTTATAATATCCAGAGGATAGGTGGAAGAATTGGCAACCTGTTCTATACGGAAGCCAACAATATGGGCGATATTTATTTCTTCGATGACAACGGATTGATTGTTAAGGAATTGAAAATAAAATACCAGTCCTTGGAAATGTTGACTTTGGATGACAGTCACATTGCCATTTTCGGTGGTTGCTCTTGGTCCAATAAATATCGTAATTTTGTCTCGATTCTCAATGTCAATACGGGCAAGGACAAGATTGTTTGTGACGCATTTAAGGATAAACCGCTGAAAGACACGGATTATTATGTCGTTGCGGAAGGTATCAGAAAGGGTCGGACCGCCGATTTGCATATTGCAACAATCAATGGGCAACTTGTGGTTTCCACGCCGATTGACGGCTTGATTCGTTTCTATGATTTTAATGGTAACAAGGTTTCCGAAAAGAAAGTGGATTGGCAGCCGACGGTGTTGTCGGTGGAAGAGCAGATGAAAATGCAGAGAGAAAAGATAAAAAATTCGAAAGAAAAGGCTCTGCAAAACAAATCTGAGATGGAGACTTCGTATTATGAAAAATTTATCCCGTTATGTGAAGAAGGCCTGAAGCATATCACCAAACCAATTAATATGGGCTATTATACGATTGCCATTCAAGGTGTTCAGGATAATATTCTGTATTTTCTGAATCCTTCGGAATCGGGCAAAAACCAGTGCCGTGCCTATTCGGTGAGCGAAGGAAAAACGGTTGAGCAATGCACTTTCACGAGCGATGAATACGACCTTGCCATTACCAAAAACCGCTTCGTGTTCTACAATGGTTATCTTTATGGTATTCAGGAGCTTAAAGACTATGATGGAATGCCGTTGCGGTTGGTGCGGTTTGTGGTGAAATGAGGAATAAGTGGTAGTGTGTTTTCATAGCCCTGGATTGAAAAATCTGGGGCTAAATATTACCCGTAAATCAATCTGACAATATCTTTGAGCATTGCATTGGATGCGTCAAATTCAGGAGTGTTGTGTGTGCTGCAGCCTTTCAGCAGTCGCTCGGCTTGGGCGATGATTTCCGTGTCAAGGCAGTCGGAGGCAATCTGAATGTCGTTGATGATGCTTTCGGCTTCGTTGATGTGGAGCGAAATTTCAACGGCACCCCAGTCAAATTGGGCGCGCTTGGTGGTCTTGAAATGTTCCCAGCGGGCGAAAAGGAAATCGAAAGATGAAATGCGCTTTGCGGTGGCTTGCACTTCTTCGTTTTGCGATAATGTTTCAAAATTGAGTATGGCAGGTGCGCCGCCGTAGATTTTCCCAAATGAACGGATCAATGGTTCCTTGATGTTTTCGGAAGTGAGTTCGGGAACGGCTTCGCTCAGATTGATGACGCGGCTGCTGACGCTTTTCACGCCGTGTTTTTGCAGTTTCGCCTGATTGACAGTGAGGTAACGCATCATATTTTCGCCATCGGTCTTGATGAGAATGGTGCCGTGATGCAGGTTGTTGTTGCCTTTTGAGAAAGCATTGCCCGAGAATTTGCGTCCTTGGTAGGTGAGGTCGTTTCGCCCTGAGATTTCAGTTTCCAAGCCATAATTCAGCAGAGCATCCTGAATGACAGATAGTTGCTTGCGAACATCGTAGTTCTTGCGATTGGCAACGAAAGAAAAGTTGATGTTGCCGAGGTCGTGGTAGACGGCACCACCGCCAGTGCCGCGTCGCATGACATGACCGCCTTCGTCAAGAAGCATCTTGACATTGCACTCGGAATAAGGGTTTTGGTTGTAGCCGATGACGACGGTCTGCTGGTTTTTCCAAAGATACATCGTGACGGTGTCTTCTTCCTGGTGGTCGACGAGATATGCTTCGACCGCGCGGTTCAAAAACGGGTCGTATTGTGTGCTGATGATGACTTGCAGTTTTGGCATAATGCAATAGGATTAAATGAAAAAAGCCCGCTTTTCAGCGAGCTTTGTAGTCTCTCCGGGATTTGAACCCGAGTTACCAGGATGAAAACCTGACGTCCTGACCAGACTAGACGAAGAGACCACTTGGTTTGTCTTGCAGCCCTTATTGGTTTGTTTGACGGTGCAAAAGTAGATAAAAAATCAATACGCGCAAGAAAAAAATGAAATTATTTCTGAATTTTGTTGTAAGTAATTGATTTTTAATCGAATATTTTTTTTATTCAAATGTCATCGATACCTGAAACATCTTGTTGCGCAGTTTGTCGATAGGAGCCGTGTAAATGAAAGCTGGACTTTTCACGACATCCAAAATGCCGTAGCTCATTTTTACTTCAATGCCCATCTTGAACCATTGATTGTAAATGTCGAAACCGGCACCGACTTCCAAAGCACAGTCGAAACGCTTGGTAACCAAATTGTTGATGGTGCTGACCACGGTTCCGTCATCTTGCATGATGTCGATTTGGTTCTTTTTCTGCGAGGCAAGGTCGAGTTTCGGATTGACGCCGCCGAGGAGGTAAGCACCGATGTTGTTCAGACGTTTCGAACGGTATTTGACTTGCAGCGGGAATTCAACGAAAGTAGAGAAAATGGGTTTTTCTGCGATTTTTATCGTGTCGATTTGCTGCGAGGCTTTTCCTTGGATGGCAATGTCATAATTGAGCCTTCTTTCGCCGAAACTCAGTGATGGGATGAATCTTAGGTCGAAATATTTTCCTAAGCGTTTGCTGCCGATGATGCCTACGGTGAATCCGGGAACAATTTGAGTCTCCACATTGTAAATGTATAGGTTTTGGGTTTGTTCCGGGTTGAATGTTCCGCCGGGCCATTGGGTTGGTGCGTGAGGAATGTTCTGGTAGTTATCCACCGTTTTGACGGTATACATCATGGAATTGAATCCCAAAAGGAAACCGAAATGGTAAGGTTCGTTTTCGTAATTCGCTAAGTATCTGATGGCTCTTCTTTGGGCCTGGGCGCTTCCGATACTGCCTGCCGTAATCAGCAGGGCGATAATGATAATCTTGAATGCTTTTCTCATGTCTGAAAAACGGAACTTTTCGTAGTTTATTGTAAGAAATGAATTTGCAAAACTATAAAAAAAGGTCGAATTATTGTTTCTCAAAGCAATATAAAGTGGCAATTCCTCCCGAAAGGCTACGTTTTTGCTGGCATTTGAGACCGAAATCGCGTGCTATATTAATAAAGGTGTCGGGCGATGGGAAATTGGACACGGAGTTGGGAAGGTATTGGTAGGCCGAACCGTTCTTTGAGATAATTTTGCCAATGAAAGGAAGAATTTTGTGAAAATAGAATCCGTAAATTGTCCTGAAAATAGGTTTTGTAGGGGTGGAAAACTCCAAAATGGCGATAGGCCCTCCTGTTTTTATCACACGTTGCATCTCTGACAGTCCTTTCCCTAAATTCTGAAAATTTCGCACGCCAAAGGCAACGGTGATGGCGTCGAAACTGTTGTCGGCAAAGGGAAGTCCGCAAGCATCGCCTTGGTTTAGAGTGATTTGCTGTTCCAAATTTTTTTCCTTGATTTTCTGTTTGCCAATGTCGAGCATGTTTTCCGAAAGGTCGAGGCCAGTGATTTTTGCCTGTGGGCAGCTTTTGGCAAGCAAAATGGCAAGGTCGGCGGTGCCGGTGGCAAGATCCAAGATGTTTGTTGGCTTGTATTGTGCAATGAATCGGGCGGTTTTCCTGCGCCAGAGTTTGTCGATGTTGAAGGAGAGAAAATGGTTGAGAAAATCGTAGCGAGGCGCAATGTCGTTGAACATTGCCTTAACATGTTGCTGTTCAGGCATTTTGTGCGTAAATGTTTTTGACTTCTGAAAGAAGCATGTCTCTGTCAATCGGGACAACGCCTGTTTTTTCGCAAACGAGACCGCCGGCAATATTTGAAATGGCGGCAATGTTGAACGGACTTTCATTGGCTACAACGCAAAGTGCCGCTACGCTAAGCACGGTGTCGCCTGCTCCTGAAACATCCTTAATGTCGCGTTGGTGGGCTGGAATGTGATGGAAATCAGGGTCTTTCCCTTTGATGATCACACCTTTATCTGACATGGTTGTCATCACCATGTCGCATTGCAGCATTTCCCGAAGTTTCGCAGCGGCGGCTTCAATTTCGCTTGTTTCGTTGGCGGTTACGGAAAGACCTTCCCGCAGTTCTTTGACATTGGGCTTGAAAAGCGTAACGCCCTGATAGGCAAGGAAATTTTTTTTCTTTGGGTCGACGACAACTGGAATGGCACGCATTTTTGCCGTAGCGATGATTTCCTTGATAATGGTTTCGGTCAGCACACCTTTATTATAATCCTGAAGGATGATGCAGTCGATTTTCTTCAAATCGAGGGTGCGGCGCAATGTGGCGAGAATTTTTTCGGTTTCCGTTTCATTCAGGTCGAAAATGTCTTCTTCATCGACGCGTATCATTTGTTTGCCATCGCAAATCATCCTTTCCTTGAGGGTGGTGGTGCGACTGCTGCTTTTGATGATGTTTTTCGTGTCGAGGCTGTGTCTTCTGAGCAGTTGCATGAATTTTTCGCCTTTCGTGTCGTCGCCAATGACGGAGCAAATCAACGGCTCGGCGCCTAAGGCCTTGATGTTGAGCGCCACGTTGGCGGCACCGCCCAAACGGTTGTAGCGTTTCCTGACGCTGAGCACGGGAACTGGCGCTTCGGGTGACATTCTTTCGACGATGCCTTCGGAGTAGGCATCAATCATCACATCACCGATGATAAGAACGCGCATCTTGTTGAAGGCTGCGAAAAGTTGCTCGATATGTTCGGAAGAAATGACCATGGAATGAAAGGAAAAAGCATAGAGACGGACAAACGCCTCTATGCTTATGAATTGAATTAGTGCAGTTTAGCCAAAGCGGCCTTGATTCTCTTGACGGCTTCGATGAGTTTGTCTTCGGAAGTTGCGTAAGAGAGGCGGATGCAGTCGTCGTTGCCGAAAGCGTTACCAGCCACGCAAGCCACATGGGCATTGTAGAGCAGGAACATGCAGAGGTCGTCGCTGCCTTTGATGGTGGTTTCGCCATCGGTCTTGCCGTAGTACGACTTGACTTCAGGGAACACATAGAAAGCACCGGCTGGCATATTGCATTTCACGCCTGGGATTTCGTTCAGCATGTCGTGGAGCATATCGCGGCGCTTGCGGAATGCTTTCAGCATGGCCTGAATTTCCGGCGAGTTTTCAGGGGTGAGTTCCATGGCTTTCAGCGCAGCGGCTTGTGCGATGGTGCAGATGCCTGAAGTGTATTGGCCCTGAATCTTGTTGGTGGCCTTGACGATGGCTTGTGGAGCGGCAATGTAACCGATTCTCCAACCCGTCATGGCATAGCCTTTGGCAACGCCGTTCACGATGACCATGCGGTCTTTCAGTTCGGTGAACTGACCCATGCTTTCGTGCTTCTGGTTGTACTGGATGTATTCGTAGATTTCATCGGAAATGACGATGATGTTCGGATGTTTTGCCAAAACGCCGGCGATGGCGGTCAATTCAGCCTTAGTGAAAACTGAACCGCTTGGATTGCAAGGCGTGTTGATGATGAAGGCCTTGGTTTTAGGCGTGATGGCTGCTTCCAACTGTTCGGCAGTGATTTTGAAATCGTGTTCGATGTCGGTCTTGATGATGACAGGAACGCCGCCGCCCAATTTCACCATTTCAGGGTAGGAAACCCAGAATGGGGCAGGGATGATGACTTCGTCGCCGTTGTTGAGGATGGCGAGGAAAGTGTTGGTGATGGCTTGCTTGGCACCGTTTGAAATGATGATTTCGGTGTCTTTATAGTCCAAACCGTTGTCTCTCTTCAGCTTTTCGGCTACGGCCTTGCGCAGTGCAGGTGTGCCAGGTACTGGAGGATAGTGTGTGTCGTTGTTGTTGATGGCGTCGATGCCGGCTTGTTTTGCTGATTCAGGAGTGTTGAAGTCAGGTTCGCCGATGCTGAGGCTGATGACGTCAATGCCTTGAGACTTGAGTTCGCGGCTCTTGTTGGTCATGGCTAAAGTTGCTGATTCGGCCATGTTTAAGACTCTGTCTGATAAAATGATTTCGCCCATGATGGAGAATTTTTTTGTTTATTTGTTTGTCGTTTAATCGTTTAGTTGTTGTCGTCCGTTGAGTTTGTCGAAACGATAGCTGTCTGTTTATCAGTAACCGCCCGTTGAGCTTGTCGAAACGGCTTTCTTGACAATATTATCTATTTAAAATAGGTGTGCAAAGGTAGGTCTTTTTCCGATAGGGTAGACCTTTTTAGTTGGAAAAGATGGTTTTATTCCATAACCTTGTGGATTTATCGTCGGCGTCTTTAGCAGATGCCTTTTATCTCTTCGCCACAGTTCTTTCCGTCACACCCGCACCGCTCATTATGCGTACCAGATACAAGCCATTGGCGGCATTGCTCAGGTCGATTTCTGCGCGGTCGCCTGAAATCACTTGAGTTCTGATAAGTTGGCCCTGAGCGTTATAAACTTCAACTTCTGTAATATCTTGTCCTTCAATGATAAACAAACCCGTTGTCGGATTCGGATAGACGGAAGCCGTTGTCATTTCGTTGTCATCGACACCCAAGCCGCTGAAAACGGCCACCAGTTCGGTGTCTTTTGTCACGGCAAAGGTGAATGGATTTTCGGTGGAAATGATTTCGCCGTTTACACTCCAGCCTTTAAAGGAACAACCTTCATTGACCGTGGCTTCAACAATGGCATCCGTTTCGCAGTCGGGCTGCTGGATGATGGTGACGGAGCCAAAGGCTTCGTTTTCAGAATTTGCGGAGAACTCGTAATAGGGCATTTGCCTGTAGTTGGTGAATTGTTTCCACCCTTGAGCTTCCACATAATTCTGTTTGGAACCACATGGAATATAAACTGGAATTGTCGTAGGAATGCCTTGGAATGCTATAGAATCAGCCCTTGGCGGAGCATCACGTTCGGAGATGATGCTTTGTACAAAAGAGCAATTATTAAAAGCATGTTGTGGAAGAGATCTGACATCCGACCCTATAGTGATTGTTTTTACGCTTGAGAGATAAGAAAAGCAATAATATGTATTAGTGCAGTTTTTCGCATTGTATATCAAGGAAGTAATATTGTCACAGCCATCGAAAGCCCATTCCTTGATTGTTGTCAACGAATGGCCAATCACTAACTTTCCAGTTAAACCATAACAAGCACCAAAAGCCTGACGGCCAATCGCTTTCACGGAATTGGAAATGACCATATCACCCGTAAAACCGCTGCAAGCCTGAAAAGCGTAATCGCCTATCGAATTTACGGAATTTGGGATTATCAAGTCGCCAGTGAGGCCTTTGCACCTATAGAAGGCAAAGTCGCCTATCCTAATTACAGGATCAGGAATGACCAGATTGCCAGTGAGTCCGCTGCAATCATAAAAGGTGTAATCGTAAATTGAAGTCAGGGATTTTGGAATAACCAACTTTCCTGTAAATCCGCTGCATGCATAGAAAGCATATTCGCCAATCAGGGTCACGGAGTCGGGAATTATCAAGTCGCCCGTGAAGCTTCTGCAATTAGCAAAAGCTTCAGGGCCAATAATAGTTACAGTGTTTGGAATGACCAAGTTGCCTTTGAGACTTATACAACCAGAGAAAGCCCCAAGATTTATCAAGGAAACGGATTTGCCAATGGTCAAGTTGCCATTGAAACCACTACAGCCCGAAAAAGCATTTGGGCCAATCTCCGTCACGGAATCAGGAATGACTAAATCTCCCTTCAATCCGCCACAATACTCGAAAGCACTAAAGCCAATTGAGGTTACTGAATTAGGAATAGCCAAGTTTCCAGTGAAACCACTACATCTGTCAAAAGCAAAGTCTTCAATCGATGTTAAAGAATTGCTAAGTGTAAGGCTTCCATTGAAACCATAGCAAGAAATAAAAGCAGCCTCGCCAAGCGAAGTCACTGAATCGGGAATAACCAAATCGCCCGTGAATCTGCTGCAAGAACTGAAAGCATCTTCACCAATCGAAGTCAAGGAGTTGGGAAGAACCAGGTTGCCTGTGAATCCGCTGCATGAAGCGAAAGCATGATCGCCAATCGAAGTCACGGAGTTAGGAATGATCAAGTCACCTGTCAATTCTGAACACTCACAGAATGTATAACTCCCAATAGAAGTTACAGTATAAATATGACCATCATACTCTACCATTTCGGGTAACTCAATTGGGCCGGAAGGCTTTGTATATCCACTCCAAGGATTAATTTGACTATTAGTAGGATGGGTCAGTTCCACTTCGTGAGCCGAAGCATCCGTGATGTTGTAATACAAAGTTTGTCCAGTAGCGCAGACATCTGAAAACTTATAGGCAAATGCGCTACTCATGCCGCAAAAGGCGGCGAGGATAAGGGTGAGGAAATATTTTTTCATGACACAAAGATTTAGAGTTATTACGCTGCAAATTTAGGCGGCAAAAATGTAAAAAACAAGAAAATGAGCCGCCAAAAGCAACTTTTTTGTAAGTTTGCGCCATAATTCAATGGAAATGACAAAAACTTGGTTGATTATCCTTATGGCTTTGGGCGTGGCGATTGCCGCCATCGCAACCTTTATCCTGTTGCAGCTCTTGAAAATGAAAAAAGCTGAAAACCAGCGCGGTGCTGCTGTCGAACTCAAAGTGAATGCCTTGAAAATCATCATGCCGCTGAAAGTGCAGGCCTACGAGCGTTTCCTGCTTTATCTGGAGCGCGTGCAGCTGCCTGTATTGGTGAAGCGCGTATATGTTCCGGGCATCGAAAAAGGCGTTTTCCATTTGGAACTTTTGCAGAATGTGCGTGAGGAGTTTGAACATAACCTTGCCCAGCAATTGTATGTCTCAAATTCTACTTGGAATGCTGTGAAAAACGCAAAGGAAGAACTTGTCAATCAGATAAATAGTACTTTTGAACAACTGAAGGACGAAGATGATGTGTCGATTCTGGCACAGTCTTTGGTTGCTTTGCCAAATCCGAGCGTGGAGCAGGCTGTTGCCGTGTTGAAACATGATTTCGACCGCTTGCTCTGATGCACAATATTTTGTGTTTCCGCCCGTTAATGTCTTGAATTAAAATAAACGAAATGAAATTTCTTGCCTCTCAAATCGCTGAACTGCTTTCCGGAAAGATTGAAGGAAATCCGAATGTCGAAGTTTGTAATGTCGCCAAAATCGAAGAAGGCGCACCCGGAATGTTGAGTTTTCTTGCTAACCCGAAATACACACAGTATATTTACGAAACGAAGTCGTCGGTAGTCATCGTCAATGATGATTTTGAGCCAAAGGCTCCTGTTGCCGCCACATTGATTCGTGTTCCCGATGCGTATGCTTCTTTTGCTAAATTGTTAGCCATTTACGACCAGCTTTCGCAGAACAAGTCGGGAGTTTCGTCGCTGGCTTTCGTTTCTTCTTCGGCAAAATGTGGCGAGAATATCTATTTGGGCGAGTTCGCATTTGTGGGTGAGAATGTCACGATTGGCAATAATGTGAAGATTTACCCTCAGGTTTATGTGGGCGATAATTCGGTCATTGGTGACGGGACTACGCTTTATCCTGGCGTTAAACTTTATCGGAATACGGTCATCGGAAAGAACTGCACGCTTCATGCCGGCGTCGTATTGGGTGCCGATGGCTTTGGCTTTGCGCCTCAGGCCGACGGCCATTATGACAAGATTCCGCAGGTGGGCAATGTGGTTGTTGACGATAATGTTGAAATCGGTGCCAACACTACGATTGACAGGGCTACGATGGGTTCGACACATATTCATAAAGGTGTGAAACTCGATAATCTTATCATGGTGGCCCATAATGTTGAAATCGGTGAAAACACGGCCATGGCAGCCATGACGGGTGTCAGCGGGTCGACACATATCGGTAAGAATTGCATTGTCGGCGGTCAGGTTGGCTTTGCCGGTCATTTGCATATTGCCGATAGGACGAGTTTCGGCGCACAGTCGGGCGTGTTGGGCGACATCAAGGAACCGGGCTTGTCGTTTATGGGCACGCCGGCCATTCCTTACCGTCAGTTTTTACATTCTTCGGTGCGTTTCAAACAACTCGAAAACATTGCCAAAAGTGTTGATGCAATCGAGAAAAAACTCAATCAATCGGATGAAAAACGGTGACAATTATTCCTCAAGAGGTGTTTTTTGTCGAACCTAAAGACTTTTTCCCTATCTTTGCACGTTTTTCTTGGGCATTAAGGCCTGAGTTTTGAATTTTATGACAGAAAAACAGTGTACGCTTAAAAATAAAGTCAGCATCCACGGAGCAGGTCTCCACACCCGTCAATGTGGCACTTTGACTTTCAATCCGGCTCCAGTGAATACGGGCATCCGTTTCCGCCGCATCGATTTGGAATGTCAGCCCATTATTGAAGCCGATGTTGACAATGTCATCGATACGTCAAGAGGAACCACGCTTGGAAAAGGTGGCGTGAAAATATATACCGTTGAACATGTTTTGGCATCTTTGAGAGGTATGGGCATCGACAATGTCCTGATTGACATTGATGTTGAGGAAATGCCTATCATGGATGGGAGTGGCCGTATGTTTGTCGAGGCTATCCGGAAGGCTGGCATCGTCGAACAGAAGGCTGACCGCGATTATTTAGTCATTACGGAACCGATTTCCTATAGGAATGAAGTGCTTGGCATTGAATTGTCCATCGAACCTTGCGATACTTTCCAAGTCGATGTAACGGTGAAATACAACACGAAAGTTTTGGATGAACAGACGGCTTCGTTGCGCGATATGAAGGATTTTGAAACCGAAATCGCGCCTTGCCGCACATTCGTTTTCCTTCACGAATTGGAAACCTTGCTGAGCCGTAACCTCATCAAAGGCGGCGACTTGACCAATGCTATCGTTTTCGTCAACAAGAATGTTTCTTCCGAGGAACTTGACCATATTGCAGCATTTTTCAAGAAACCGAAAGTCGTGGTCAAGGAATGTGGCATTTTGAATAATGTGGAACTGAGTTTTGAAAATGAACCTGCACGCCATAAATTGCTGGATGTCATCGGTGATTTGACTTTGGTCGGAAAGCCAATTAAAGGTCGTGTAACAGCTTACAAACCAGGACATTTCTCAAATACTGCATTCGCAAGAAAAATCAAGCACGCCATGTTTTGATGGTGTTGCCAAAATGATACGGAAATCGGCTTCTTCATCAAGAAGCCGATTTTTTTGTGCGTCCCAATATATTATTTTCCTATTTTTGGCGTTTCAAAGTAAAAGAGAATACGATGAATCAACCTTTAGCATATATTCATCCGAATGCCAAAATCGCTGAGGATGTGAGAATTGAGCCTTTCACCTGGATTGGCGAAGATGTCGAAATCGGTGAAGGCACATGGATTGGACCGAATGTCACCATTATGGATGGCGCAAGAATCGGAAAAAACTGCAAGATTTTTCCTGGCGCTGTGGTTTCGGCCATCCCTCAGGATTTGAAATACAAGGGTGAGACGACTTATTGCATTATCGGTGACGGCACCACAATCCGTGAATCTGCGACTGTAAATAAAGGTACAATAGCAAGCGGAAAGACGGTTGTTGGCAAAAATTGTCTGCTGATGGCTTTCACGCACGTGGCGCACGACTGTTATTTGGGCGATAACGTGATTATGGCCAATGCCGCAACTTTGGCAGGACATATCACTGTGGGCGATTGGGCTATTTTCGGCGGCTTGTCGGCTGTCTCACAGTTCGTTCATATCGGCGCCCATGTCATGATTTCGGGCGGTGCCATGGTCAATAAGGACATTCCGCCATTTGTCAGGACGGGAACGGGTTACCCGATTTCGTATGCAGGCGTCAATTCCATCGGTTTGGGCAGAAGAGGTTTTTCGAGAGAAAGAATCAATGCCATTCAGGACATTTACCGCGTGATTTACAGCGTTGGAATGAATGTTTCCCAATCAGTTCAGTACATTAAGGAAAACCTTCCTGAATCGGAAGACCGTCAGTTTATCATCGATTTCATTGAAAATTCGAAGATTGGCATCATGAAAAACTCCGTTACGAGCAGTAACGAGGTGTAAGTTCACTTTCCGGTGATTTCCTGATACCATTGGGTGAGCAATTGCCCGACTTTTTCCTTGCTGTATTTGCTCACGATTGTCTCCCGAAGCGATTGCGCATTGTATTTTTGATGGTTTTCGCACATTTCTTTCATGGCGTTTTTCAAGCCTTGCATGTCGCATGCAGGAACGAGTAGGCCATTTCCAGGATTTATGATTTCGGCAATGCCGCCGACTTGGGTTGAAACGACTGGTAATCCGCAAGATAAGGCTTCCAAAATGACCACGGGCATGTTTTCGTAATTGCTTGAAAGGACGAGAAAATCGCCTGATGCAAGTTCATCAGAAAGCGCATTTCCCTCCAACATTCCTGTGAATTTTACGCGATGATTTAGTTGAAGTTGACTGCACAAATCGCGCATGGCATAGTAATCCATGCCTTCGCCAATGAGCGTGGCTTGAAATTCAAAACCATCGTCATCCAAGGCTTTTAACGAATGTAACAAGCCGGAAATGTTTTTCGACTTATCTTCAAAACAACTGATGTGAATGATTTTCGGAATGTCATTTTCGTGTGCTATGGGCTTGAACTGGTTCACATCCACTACGTTAGGGAGAATCACATAGTCGTTGTTCTCCAGATTGTGGCTGCGCATGGCATTGGCTAAGTTTTCGGAAACGGTAGTGATCCTGTCGGCGTTTTTGACAACGGTTTTTGTCATGATTTTTCTGAAAAGTCCGTGAAAATCGTTGCCTGGCAGATAGCGCGACCAATGCTCGGTAATCATGTAGGGCGTGTTGTGGCGCAACTTTTCCCACCAAGCCACAACGCCTAAACGGGTAAGGACATGAACGTGAATCAGGTCGGGACGGTCAGCCATTGCAAGACCTTTTTGGCAGGCTTTCCAAAAACGTATTGCCGAACTGATGCGGTTGGTTTTCTTGTAATAGATGCGAATGGTGTCAACGCCGTTCTCCATGCTGCGCTCGATGTCGTATTTCGCCTTGGCTGCCGTGTCGGCGTGGACGTAAACGACAGTCACCTTATTATATAAGGCGGCAGCTTCGGCGTGGCGTTGGACAAACAGGCCGAACATCGGGTCGTATTTGTGCGGATACCAGCGCGCGAGGAAAACGATATGGCGTTGCGCTTTATTCATTTCATTGATGGCTTTGAGAGCGTTTTCAAACCTGTCTTTGCCTTGCCCCGAAATGATGGCATAGTTGGCATCAAGGGTATTTAATGCTTTCAAATACAGTGCAAAGATAGTCTTTCTTTCGTTCAAATCTGGATTTTCGCGCAAGGGATCGAATGTCCATTCCAAATCCGTGTCGCAAAGCAGGTAAAGGTCGAAATCTTGCTTTTGCACAAGGTCTTCAATTTCTTTTGGCGTTTGGTTGAAAACGTATTCGCACCACACCTTATTCACTATGGCTTCCGTGTCGGAAATGAGTATTTCTTTGCTTTTTTTCGCCGCTTCATCAATGCTTCTTTGTTGCCCTTTTGCAATGGCAATCACATCGTTAATGCCGTATTTTCCTTGGAAATCTTTCAGATATTCCCTCGAATATTCGGGAACGAAATCGGTGTGAAAATGTGCGGCAAGTTGTTCAGCAAGCATCGTTTTGCCCGTAGATTCAGGGCCGAGAATGGCTATTTTAAGCATTTTGCAAGTCCTCCTTTCTCCATTTGAAATAGCCGACGAAAGCTAATACCGTCAATACTGTGAAAAGGACGGCGGTAGGGTAGAGGTCTTTGTAAATGTAAAGAATGGTTGAAACGGCATCGACGACAATCCAGAAAATCCAGTTCTCGATGTATTTCTTGGCCAAAAGCCATGTTGCGGTAATGCTGAGTGCAGTGGTGAAGGCATCGCCGACAGGAATGGGCGAGTCGGTGAAACGTTTCAGAATCAGATAAATGAGTGCGAATAGAATTGCAGAAACAATGATGCCGATGGAAAATGATTTTTTCGTCAGTTTGTTGACGGTGAGTTTGCTGTCGTTGTTTTCGTGCTTGGTCAACCAAAGATACCAGCCGTAAATGCTGACGGCGAGGTAATAGAATTGGAAACTCATATCGGCATAGAATTTGGCTTGGTAGAATACATAAATGTAAAGCAAAACCATCAGTATGGAGGTGAGCCAATACCAATGGCTTTGCTTGATTTGTAATCCGATGCCGACCAATCCGAGGATTGCCGCTATGATTTCAACCCAATCCATTTAGCGCATATCGATGACATCAACTTTTGGGTGAGCCTTTTCGTCGAAAGTGAAGAATTTTGCTTCAAGATTCTGGTCGAAAACGGTCTTTTTGATTTTTATGGTGAAAGCATCACCGCTGCGGTTGCTGATGGTTGCGCTGACGATTTCGAGTTTCGCTTCGTTGATTTTCAACGTCACTTTACTGAATTCGCCTTTAGGATTGCTCATTTCAACGACTTTGATGCCTTTTTCGCTGCTCTTGCCGTATTTCATGGTGTAGTCCTTGTCGTAGGTCGTGAGCAGTTTAATGGGCGTGATGATATTGTCGTCGTCCGTTGGGTTGCTAACCATCACTTCTTCGTCATCAATGAGATAAGTCCACAGGGTTTTCCCATCAGAGATAATCTGTTGACCTTCGATTTCCATTTTGTATGCCTCACCTTGCATATAAGCGGATCCCGATGCGCTTTCTGTGACAGCGATGGTCTCGTTGCTCATATCATAATCGAAGACAAATTCAACGTTCTTATGCTTGTTGATATTATCAATGGTGTTTTTGACCAATTCGCTGGCCATGGTTTGGGCTTGTGCAGCGCCAACCATAAAGGTCAGGATGATTCCGATGATTGCAGTTACCTTTTTCATATTATATTCCGTTATCTCTGTTGTAGAGGTCACGCAAAATCTGTTCCAAAGCTGTTTCGTTGGCAACTTTTACTTCACGGGTTTTGCTGCCTGCAAATGGGCCGACAATACCTGCGGCTTCCAGTTGGTCGATGATGCGGCCTGCGCGGTTGTAACCGAGTTTCAGTTTGCGCTGAATCATGGAAGTTGAGCCTTGCTGAGTCTGCACAACGATATGGGCGGCTTCTTCAAAGAGGCTGTCGCGGTCGCCGTCGTCTTCGTCAAAATTGCCGCCATCACCTTCATCTTCAGGTACTTCAGGCAGCATAAATGCGTCGGAATAGCCGCGTTGCGCACCGATAAACTCGGTCATGGCTTCCACTTCAGGCGTGTCGATGAAGGCGCATTGCAAACGCACCATGTCGTTGCCGGTCGAGATAAGCATATCGCCTTTACCGATGAGCTGGTTGGCGCCTGTGGCATCAAGGATGGTCTTTGAGTCGACGGAAGAGATGACACGGAATGCGATACGGGCAGGGAAGTTGGCCTTGATGGAACCAGTGATGACATTCACCGAAGGACGTTGTGTAGCGATAATCAGGTGAATGCCAATGGCGCGTGCCAATTGTGCAAGTCGTGCGATTGGCGCTTCGACATCGCGACCAGCCGTCATGATGAGGTCGCAGAATTCATCGACAATCAAAACGATGTAAGGCAGGAAACGGTGGCCTTCGGTTGGCAACAGACGGCGAGCCTTGAATTTTTCGTTGTACTCGATAATGTTGCGGCACTCGGCTTGTTTGAGCAGGTCGTAACGCTGGTCCATCTCGATGCAAAGTGAGTTGAGCGTGCGCACAACTTTCTTGGTATCGGTGATGATAGCATCTTCTGCATCAGGCAGTTTGGCTAAATAATGACGTTCGATGCGGTTATATAGGGTCAGTTCAACCTTTTTCGGGTCGACCATGACGAATTTCAATTCAGACGGGTGCTTGCTGTAAAGCAGTGAGGCGATGATGGCGTTCAGGCCGACGGATTTACCTTGACCTGTTGCACCAGCCATCAGAATGTGCGGCATTTTGGCCAAATCGAAAACATAAGTTTCGTTGGAAATGGTCTTGCCAATGGCGCAAGGCAGAGCGTATTTTGAAGTTTGGAATTTCTCCGAACTCAGTACGCTTTTCATGGGAACCGTTTCAGGTTTGCTGTTCGGAACTTCAATGCCGATGGTGCCTTTGCCTGGAATTGGGGCGATGATACGGATGCCCAAAGCCGCCAGACTCAAGGCAATGTCGTCTTCCAAATTCTTGATTTTCGAAATCCTGACGCCGGCAGCCGGAACGATTTCGTACAAAGTGACGGTTGGTCCGATGGTGGCCTTAATCTTATCAATGGCAATGCCGTAGTTGCCAAGGGTTTCCACAATCTTGTTCTTGTTGGCTTCAAGTTCCTCGCTGTTGATCTCGTTTTTCTTGCCGCCGTAGTCTTTCAAAAGGTCTAAGGTCGGAAATTGATAATCGCGCAGTTCATAATGTGGGTCGAAAGGGGTGTCGACCGTGTGATGTTCTTTTTCCTGAACAGGCTCAACGGTCTTTTCCTCTTCAGCTTTTTCAATGACTAATTTGACATCGCTGGCTGGTTCGGATTGCTCCGTTTTCGGTTGCTCAATGATAACGGGAGTCTCGTTTTCGGGCGATGGAATGTCGACGATTTGAGCAACTTCCGGCTCTTCATGAGTGATGGTCCTGACGATAAACTCGGGTTCTGGTTCGTTGACATCATCCTCATCCTTAGGCTGTTCGACTTCAAATTCAACCTTGGGCGGACGGACTATAACGTTTTCCTTGTGTTCGTTTTCTGCAGCAGGAGGAACGATTTCCATTTCAGGCTCTTTGCGGTAGGATGTGATAGGAGGAAGGTCGTCTTCGTTTTCGTCCTTAATATGAAAATCGTTGTTATTCGGAGTAATTGGATCTTCTTCGATAGGATTCTGATTTTCAGTTTCTTGATGCAATGCTTCTTTCTTCGCTTCGGCTTCGGCCTTGCGTGCCGCCCTTTGCTCCTTGAGTTTGCGGAAATAGGCAAAAGTGATGTTGAACTGATAAATAGCGAAAATCAGGAAAGTGAACACGAGTACGAGAATGACGCCGGCTCGGCCGATGTAATTGCTGAGGTTCGTGTTGAGCCACGCACCTGTAGCGCCGCCGAAAATGGCGCATTTCGGAGCAGGAATGAAAGCGAAAAACAATGGGAACCAAACTAATGACAGCAGGGCGTATTTCCATACCTTCCAAAGCCTTATCTTGCTGTTGACCAATAGTTTGAAAGCAATGACAATGACAAGGTAAACGAAGAAAAACGCACCAATGCCAAACGATTCCTTGATGAGTGTCTGGGCAAGCCATGCACCGAGACTTCCCGTGCGGTTGTCCAACTTCAAATCCTGGCTAAAGACTTGTGCACCAAATTCTTGGTGATGACCGCTGAAGAAACTGCCGAAATATGAAATGAATGCGACAAAAAGGAAAATCGCCAAGCACAAAAGCAGAATCCCAATAATGATTCTTGCTCTGCCTTCCGATGGCTGTTTCTCCTTTTTCTCTTTTGGAGGCTTGCTTTTCGGCTCTTTCTGAGGCTTTTTGCTTTTTTTATCCTCGGACTTTTTCTCTTCTTTGATAGGGACTTCCTCTATGACCGGTTTCTCTTCAATTGCCGGTTTTTCCGCAGGTTTTTCCCTTAATGTGTTTTCTCTTTTACCAGTTGCCATTTTTTCTTCTCTTATATTGAATGGGCAAAATTACGCAAAAATTCTTATTTAGGTGTTCTGAACATCCTGTTCCAGCGGATGCCGCCGTTTTCCTTGTCTAATGATAACCAAACGAATACTGCCTTTCCAACGATATGGTTTTCAGGAACAAAGCCCCAATAACGCGAGTCGGCGGAATTGTGGCGGTTGTCGCCCATCATCCAGTAGTAATCCATCTCAAAGGTGTAGGAATCAGCTTGTTGACCGTCGATGAAAATCTTGTCGCCTTCAACTTTCAGGTCGTGAAGCTCGTAGGCGTGAATGACACGCTCGTAGAACGGCAGATTTTCAGTATTCAAAGCCACGGTTTCGCCTTTCTTTGGCAGCACGATTGGACCGTAATTGTCGACATTCCAAGGATATAAGTCTGGGCGATGCGGGAACAGTTCGTAGTTGGTGCCCTCTCCCGCAGGCGTGATGATTTCCGTTGCTTCGGTGATGAAAGGCAGTTTGCGCAGTTCTTCGGCCACTTTTTCACTGATGTTGAGGACAAATTCATTGGCTTTGTTTGTGGCGTAGCCTTCGGTGATGTTGTATTTGTCCAGAATCTTTTTGTTGATGCCGCCGCCTGAGGTGACAACTTTGTAATTGTGTTGCATGTTTTCAGGCTGGTAGCTCATTTCGCCATCGATGTAAACGACGCCATCGATGATTTGCAGTGTGTCGCCTGGCATACCGATAAGGCGCTTGATGTAGTTTTCGCGCTTGTCGACGGGATGCGAAATTACCTTTCCGAAATTCTCGTGGTCGTTCCAAACGCGCTCGCGGCCATATTCGCGAACCAAATCATAATAACTGACGCTGCTCTGGTAGATGTCGCAAACCGTGTCGCCGGCAGGATAATTGAACACGATTGGGTCGTAACGCTTTATGTGTGAGGTGCCTGGATAGCGATGATATGGCAATTTGATCCATTCTAAATACGACTTTGCAGTTTTGCTTCCCGGTAAGGTGTTGTGGACAAATGGGAACGAAAGTGGTGTGTTAGGTCCTTTGGGTCCGTAATGTATCTTGCTGACAATGAGGTAATCGCCGACGCAAAGTGATTTCTCCATGCTTGATGTTGGAATGGTGAAGGCCTCAAAGACGTATGTCCTGATAATCATTGCGGCGACGACTGCGAAAACGATGGCATCGAACCATTCGCGTGCCGTCGATTTCTTCGGACGGTTGTCGGTGGCTGGGTCTTTGTAAGTGGCGCCTTGCTTGGCAATCATCGGGAAAAACACGTAGGGCAGAATGGCGGCCATGCCTTCTTCCCAAACCTTGAATTTGCCGAAACATTTTCCTAACTCTATGAGCATCAGGAACAACATGAAAATGTTGATGTAAGGGAAGACGATGAAAAACCACCACCAGAACTTTTTCTGCTTGCCGATGATTTTCAGCAAAACGTAAATGTTGAAGTAGGGGATAAGGGCATAATAGCCTTTTTGGCCGGCTGCTTCAAATTGCTTCCAGCAGAAGGCAATCGGGATGGTGAACAGCAGCGGAACTAAAAATATGAAAAGTATGAGTGACATGATTTTGAATGTTATATCTTGTTTAACGTGCGTTTTCTGATTATCGTATTTAGATTTGCATTAAATCGTCCATGGTGAAGCAGCCCGTTTTCCCGATGAGGAATTCGGCGGCGACCAAAGCACCCACGGCAAAACCTTGACGGCTGAAAGCCTCGTGTGTCAAGGTGATTTCGTCGACTTCGGAATGTGCTTTCACGCTGTGAATGCCGTTCACTTCGCCTTTGCGGATGGCCGTGACGGGCAAAATGCCTTCGCCGTTTGCGTCAAGGCTCCAGGATTGGTAGTCGTTGTTGGCGGCAATGATGTCGTTGGCCAGTTTTACGGCGGTGCCGCTGGGTTTATCCAATTTGTGGATGTGATGCGTTTCGGAAAGCGAAAGCCGGTAGTTGTAAGTCTCGGCGAATTTGGCAATCAACTTGTTCATTTTGAACATCATATTCATGCCGATGCTGAAATTCGGTGCGTAAAACAGACTTTGCTTTTCGTCGGCGCAGCGTTTGCTGATGGCGTCGAAATGATCGTACCATGCCGTTGTGCCGACTACTACGGGCAGATGCAAATCGAAGCAACGGCTGATGTTGCCGGCGGCTTGGTCGGGCTGGCTGAAATCGATGGCGACATCGGCTTGTTTCAGTTGCTCGAATCTTTCCGTCCATTCCTGTCCGTTGTCGATGGTGACGACGATTTGGTGACCGCGTTGCATGGCGGCTTTCTCCACTTCGTGTCCCATTTTTCCATATCCTAATAATGCTATTTTCATTTTAAAAAGTCAGTTTGAATGATAATCCGGCTTGTGCAAGCGGCAGGCCAGAAGTCAATGGTATTCTTGGAGTTGCAATCATCGGGTCGATGCTGAGGCTCAGGTCGTCGCTGATGTCGTAGGTGTAAAGGTGACCGTCGACGCAGGCATCAATGATATTGACACCGTACCAAGCCACGAGGATGATTGTATATAATTCGAAATCATGTTGATATGATTCCTTGTAGGTCTGCAGTTGACTTGCCTGGTAACGCTCTGCTAATTCTTGTTCATGTTGCGTTAGTGGTTTGTCAATGGATTGAGGGTCAGATACATACTTGTAGGCATTGACGCAACTGCGGAACTCTTGGTAGTTGCTGATTGACATATACCCCAAACCGCCCAAACCAGCGTATACAATCGGCACTTTCCACCACTTGCCGTTGTAAATTTGTCCCAGTCCGGGCAGGCAAGCCGACATGATGGTGGCAGTTTTTGGGTTGTGCGCTTTCTTTGCTTTCGGCACCTTTACGTTGTCTTTTGCATTTGCCGTGATGATGGTTTCTGCCTTAATCGGTTGGTTTAGAGTGTCGAATACGGTTACTTGGGCCTTCATGTCGTGGAGGCCAAACAGGAGTGCAAAACCTAAAAGTAATAGTATGCGACGCGCCATTTCTTATTTTCTGTTGAACAGTTCCATGATGCGGTCGAACTCGGCTTCGTCCTTGAAGTCGATGACCAGGCTGCCTTTTCCCGTCAGGCTGCGGTTGACCTTGACCTTGGTGTTGAGCGTTTGCGACAGCGTCT
>CALGBV010000353.1 GCA_937884015.1 uncultured Bacteroidales bacterium | reverse complement strand
AGAAATAAATCAATTCGCCAAGCACTTTTGCGGAAATTTCGGGAACGACGATGCGTATGTTCGGCACGCCGCCGTCTTCGTGAGCGAGAATGGTGCCCAATTCGGCCTTGTGGTTGACTTCGGAAATGCGCTTGCCAGCAATGTAATTCAACTGATCCAAATCCTCGGTTTCATTCGGGATGCGCAATTCGCGGTTGGAGTTTTCAACCGAAATGACCGTTTCGAAAATGTTGCGCAAGCCATCTTGGATGTATTGTCCCATCGAATGCAAATCCGTTGAGAATGTGACTGATGCAGGGAAAATACCTTTATGGTTCTTTCCATGGCTCTCGCCAAACAACTGTTTCCACCATTCGGAAAAATACACTAAACGCGGCTCATAGTTGACCATGATTTCGTTGGTCTTGCCCATATCGTACAAGGCCTGGCGCACCACGGCATATTCCGAAACCGGATTGCCGTTCAAGGTCGGATTGGCCTTGCACATCTTTTCCATTTCGGCTGCACCTTTTATCAATTGGCGGATGTCGATGCCAGCCACTGCAATTGGCAGCAAACCGACAGGCGTGAGAACCGAGAAACGGCCACCCACATCATCAGGGACGACATAAGTCTTGTAGCCTTTCACATTAGCTAACTGTTTCAAAGCACCTTTTGCCTTGTCGGTGATGGCAACGATGCGCGAAGCGGCTTCCTTCTCGCCATATTTATTAATAATGTGTTGTTTCAGGATACGGAAAGCGATAGCTGGTTCGGTCGTCGTGCCCGATTTCGAAATCACGGCCAAGGAATAATCCTTTTTGTCGAGAACTTCTATCAGTTCGCTTAGATAATCCTCGCTCATGTTGTGGCCTGCATAAACTATCAGCGGTTTCTCGCCTGTCAAAGGCGCAAAATGATTCGACAATGCCTCAATCACAGCACGGGCGCCAAGGTAGGAACCGCCAATGCCGATGACGACAAAAACATCAGATTTTGAGCGTAAGTCTTTGGCGGTCTGCTCGATATCGCTGATGAGCATTTCATCCAATTCGGAAGGCAGATTGACCCAACCGAGAAAATCGTTGCCCTCACCAGTCTTGTTGTAAATTGTATTGTAGGTGGCTGCTATTTTCGTTTCAGCCGACAGAATCGCGTCCTTTCCAAGGAACGGTTCGAGATGAGAAAGTTCTAATTTCATTGTAAACGTGTTTTATAATTGCGGCAAATATACAAATTTCCAATTGCCTACAACAAGAAAATCCCAGCGGGTGCCGGGATTTTCAAGAACCAAAAACCAAAATTTATGAAACCTTTTATTTCACAGCTGATTGCTCAGCTATGAGGTTATTATGATAAGAACCGCTGCAAAAGTAAGTATTTTTCAATTACACGCAACAAAAAACTGAAAAAAAATATTTTTTGTTGATATTTTTCGCTTGTTGATGGAAAAAACAATATTTTTGAAACATGAAAAAAAAGACACCAAATAAAATCCGCTTCATCGTCATTCTGATGATTGTCGTTTGGTTTGCAATGATTTTCAGCCAGTTGGATTTTCTCCAACTCAACATTGACAACCAGAAATCGCTTTTTGAAGCAAAAGTGGAAACCGCATTGCACCGCGCCACGACCGACATCAATTTCAAAACCTTTGAATTGCTCCAGCTTGAAAATCCCGAACTGAAAAATGAAAAGATGGATTTTTCCGACACGACATCCATTCTCGTTGAATTTGCCAACGAGCTGCAAATAGAAAAATGGGACAAATTCACGATGAACGATTTCATCAACATGCACAATATGGTGAAAGCCATGAACGTTCATTTCGACTATTTGAGTTTAGGTTTCCCTGTCATCGACTCCATCATTAAAGACTGTCTCGCCAAGGAAAACATACATTATCCCTGCGAAATCGGCATCTATTCATATGGCAGCAAGAAATTCATTTACGCTTCGTCGGAAACATATCTCACTAACCTTGAAAAATCATCCATCCGTCACAAGATTTTTTCGCTTGAATCGGATGGCAGCAAACGCCTCGATGAGTTTGTGCTGTTTTTCCCGAAAATCAACATAAAACTGTGGATGCATAATTTTTCCTACCATTTCTACCTGATTTTCATCTTGATAATCGTTCTGTTCTGCTTCATTTCCACCATTTCCATCATACGCCAGCAAGACGAAGTCAGCAAATTGAAAACCAATTTCGTAAACAGCATGACGCACGAAATCAAGACACCAGTCGCAACCATCAGTTTGGCCTGCCAGGCCCTGCAGGACGAATCGATCCAAAAGGATAAGGCCATGATTTCGACTTATCTGAATGTCATTTCGGAGGAAAACGACCGCATCAAGCAATTGGTGGAGGAAGTGCTGAACTTGGTGCGCGTGGGTGACAAGAAAATTCCAAATCCGGAAGACATCAGCATTAATAAGTTGATTGAAAACGTTGCCAAAATGCACGAACTGCCCGCCAAGGAAAAAGGCGGAGAGATAATCTTGCAACTCGATGCGGCAAACGATTTGATTGACGGCGACAAAATCCACATCGGAAACGCCATCTCCAACCTGATTGACAACGCTTTGAAATACGGAGGCAAAAAGCCAGCGGTGACCATCACCACCGAAAACGCCGATAATTCGATTGTAATCAGCGTAAAAGACAACGGCATTGGCATACGTAAAATCGACCAGCACAAGGTTTTCGACGAGTTTTTCCGAGTCGATACAGGCAATATCCACGATGTGAAAGGTCATGGTTTGGGCCTGAATTATGTGAAACACGTTGCGGAATTTCACCGAGGCAGCATTGATGTGAAAAGCGAATTCCACCATGGATCGACCTTTATTCTAACTTTGCCATTGAAAAACTAATTTTAATTGCATTTATTAAAGAAAAAAACCTATCTTTGCAGTGAAATTGAAAGATAGCTATTTAAGAGCTATCAGAGTTGAGTTGTCATTTTGATTTTTTAACTGATAGTAAGGTATTTAACTTATGTCACAAATCAATATTTTATTAGCCGAAGACGACAAAAACCTCGGCATGATTTTAAAAGCATATCTCGATGCTAAGGGGTATCCTGCAACATTATGTTCAAACGGCGAAATCGCCTTTGATGCATTCAAAATAGGACAATACGATTTCTGCATTTTCGACATTATGATGCCTATCATGGATGGCTTCACATTGGCAAAGAAAGTGAAGGAAATCAATCCCCGCATTCCCATCATTTTCCTGACTGCAAAAACCATGCAGGAAGACATTTTGGAAGGTTTTGAAATTGGTGCTGACGACTACATCACCAAGCCATTCAGCATGGACGAACTGCTGATGCGCATCCGCGCTGTCTATAACCGCTCAAAAGCAACCGCAGGCTCGCCTACGACCTTTGCTCTAGGCAGCTACACGT
>CALGBV010000352.1 GCA_937884015.1 uncultured Bacteroidales bacterium | reverse complement strand
TACCATCGGAGTTATAAAGGGCTTGGCAGTCGCCATTTCCCGTCCGATGGTTTAGACCGCAAAAATACAATTAATCCGAATATCAGCATCATTTTTTTCAAATAATCCCAAAATCCCGACAAAATGAATTACTTTAGCATCTCCAAAACGGCACAATCCATGGCATCGCAAACCTTTGTAAACAAGAAACTTGACTTTGTTGAAGAATTAGTCCAATACACCGATTCGCACATTTTCCTCACGGGAAAGGCGGGCACGGGCAAGACGACTTTCTTGCGTAATCTTCAATTGAAGAAAGCCAAGCGAATGGTCGTCGTGGCTCCGACGGGCGTTGCCGCCATCAATGCGGGCGGACAAACCATTCATTCGTTTTTCCAGTTGCCTTTCGGTCCGCAACTTCCTGAAGACGTGCAAAATGACAATCCTGCCAATCCGAAATCGTTGGCGGCACAATTCCAGAAGATTAGGAAAAACAAACTCAAATTGATGCGCAGCTTGGAACTGCTGGTCATCGATGAAATCAGTATGGTGCGTGCCGATGTTCTGGATGCCATCGATTCGGTTTTGCGCCGTGCGCGCCATTCGCAAAAGCCATTCGGCGGCGTGCAGCTGCTCATGATTGGCGATGTGCATCAGCTGGCGCCTGTGGCCAAACAGGACGAATGGGAGATTCTTGCACCTTATTATAATACGGTGTATTTTTTCGGCAGCCATGTCCTGCAAAAGACCTCTTACATTTGCGTGGAACTGGAACACATCTACCGTCAGCACGACATGGATTTTATTTCGATTCTTAACAAAGTGAGAAACAATAAATTGGATGCCGATTGCCTGAATGTCCTGAACGCGCGTTTCAAGCCGAATTTCAATCCGAAGGACGATGAAGGCTACATCACATTGACCACGCACAATTATCAGGCAGATGAAATCAACGATACGAAATTAGCGGCGCTGAAAGAGAAAACTTTGCATTTCACGGCAGAAGTGAAAGGGCAATTTCCCGAAAACACCTATCCGACCAAAGATGATTTGGAACTGAAAATCGGGGCGCAGGTGATGTTCGTGAAAAACGACCCGAATCCCGAGAAGGCTTATTTCAACGGAAAAATCGGAACCTTAGTCAGTTACGACGAAAAAGAAAAGACGCTTTGCGTGAAAAGCGGTTCGGAACACATCACGGTTTCGCGCGTGAAATGGCAGAATTTCGAGTACAGCATCAATCCCGAAAACAACGAAATCGAGGAAAAGGAAATCGGCAGTTTCGAGCAGATTCCTTTGCGTTTGGCTTGGGCGATTACGATTCACAAGAGCCAAGGTTTGACTTTCGACAAGCTCATTGTGGATGCCGGTCAGGCCTTTGCCCATGGTCAGGTTTACGTTGCCTTGAGCCGCTGCACTTCGCTGGAAGGTCTCGTCTTGAAAACCAGGATTTATTCCAATGCTTTGGTCAGCGATTATTCCGTCGACAATTTCGTGAACAAAATGCCCGAATTAGAGCCGACGCAGGAAAAAGTCGATGGTTTGCGCCACGAATACGAGCTGTCGTGTATGCTCGATTTGATTGATTTCATGGGTCTTTATCAGGATTTTGGCAAACTGAATAAAGTCATCATTACCAACGACACCCTTTTTGAAAGCAAAATGATTCAGGATTTGTCGCACCGCAGGACGCAAATCCACGAGGAATTGTGTGAGGTTTCGTTCAAGTTTGAGGCACAAATCAGGAAATTGCACGCAGAAATTCCATCGTGCGAGCAAAATCCGACTTTGCAGGAACGTCTGAAAAAAGGCGTCGTTTATTTCAGTGAGCATCTGAAAGCCATTGCAAAAGGCCTTTTGGAACTGCCTTTCAAGACCGATAACAAGGCTGTCAACGAGCAGATCAAGGAAGCCTTAAACCAACTGAAAGAAGACATTTTTGTGAAAGACAGCTGCTTGGAGGCTTGCAAGGATGGTTTCAGCGTGAAGGCTTATCAGGAAACAAAATTAAACAAAGTGCTTGATGCGGAGAAGAAGGAAAAGGAAAATGTCGTCATTCACGAAGGCATGATGGAGGACAACGATTTGTACACGGCGCTTGCGAGATGGCGCCGTTCGCTTGGCGAGGAATTAGGCCTTCCATTGTATGCCATTGCCTCGAACAAGACCTTGAAATCCATCGCCCAACTGCAACCCGTCACGTTGCGCGAACTGAAAAATGCAGAAGGCATGGGCAGCAAACGCGTCAAGCTTTATGGCGCGGAAATTATTGATATTGTGCTGAAACAAACCGGTTTGCAGCCTGTTGAAGAAGAGCCTGAGCCTGAACTGAAACCTAAAAAAGAGGCAAGGCCTAAACCAGAACCTAAACCTAAAAAGGAATCCAAGCCAAACACCTACGAACTGACGCGGCAATTACTTGAGCAAGGCTTGACTTTGGAAGAAATAGCCAAGGAACGCGGCTTTGCCCTGACAACCATCGAAGGTCATGTTGCACACTTCATCAAAGACGGCGAATATAAGGCCACTGATTTTGTTGACAAGGAAAAATATGACGAAATTGTCGATTATTTCGAATCGACAGGCGACAAAAGTCTAAGCATAGCGAAGGATGTCCTCGGCGATGATTTCAGTTTCGGCGAAATCAAGATGGTGCTGGCCGAACTGGAAAAGGAGCATTTCTTCGAGAATTTGCCGCAGGATGATGAAGATTAACCTTTTAATTCGCTCACAGCCTTCACCACTTTGTATTCCAAATCCTCAAATTCCTTAAAGTGAGCTTTGCCGCATTTTATTTTTTGCTGCTCGCTTTCACGTAGTTTGGATAAATCGACGGTTGGGGTATTCGTATCTTTGGTTTCGGCTACGAAATAAATGCGTTTGTCGTTTTCAAAAACAACCGCCCAGTCGGGATTGTAATTTCCAATCGGCGTTGGAATTTTGAACCAATCGGGTAACTTGAAGTAGAATTTCACTTGCTCGCTTGATTCACAGTCCTTTGCAAACTGGTTCTCAACCGATGAATCCAACGGAACAAAATCTTCATAAATCGTTTTGTTAGAGTCGCTCACTTTGAAAGTGTTACTATTTAGGTAGATTTCCAATTCTTGAGCCTCAAACAGCCGCATTTCATAGGATTCATTTCCAATGCGTTGATACTTAATGCCGTCAATCATCATCGCGTAAA
>CALGBV010000351.1 GCA_937884015.1 uncultured Bacteroidales bacterium | reverse complement strand
GGGCACAAAACTTGCAAAACCTTTTTTGTGGGGAAACTCGCAACCGCTCGTTTCCAGGCTTTTATAATGTTTTTGGCGGGATATTAGATTAGATTCCCGCCTGCGCGGGAAATGCTATGCATTCGACGTAGTCAATGACGCTGTCGCGGAGTGGGTGCTGTCGCCATGATGCTGTCGGCAGTGGGTGCTGTCGCCATGATACGCTATCGCGCGGTGGGTGCTGTCGCCATGATACGCTGTCGATAACAATTTGGTCAGCAGGAATACGGCAACGGCAAGAAACCGGCAATCCGCTCATAATAATACGCCATTTTGTCATATTTATAAACAAAATCAATAAATTTAATGCCATTTTGTCATATATTAAAACAAAATCGACCCTGTTTTTGTTTTGGCTCAAGATTTGACTATTGTGAAACCGTCCGAGCGAAAGTCCAACGGGCGACAATTAAAAAGCCTCGTTTCGACAAGCTCAACGAGCGATAAAAGCAAGCTCAACGAGCGGCAAAAACAACAGACAACAATTAAACAAATAAACAGTTAAACAATTTAAAAACCAAACATCATGTTAGTAACCAGAAGACCACAGGATTTCATGCCTACATTGTTCAATGAACTCATGAACATGGGCAACGTTTCGTATGCAACACCTCAGATGAACATCATCGAGAGCAAAGAAGACTACAAGGTACAGTTCAGCGTGCCCGGCCTCACCAAGGAAGATTTGAAGATCTCCATCAACGCCGAAGGCAACCTCATCGTCGAAATGGCCAAGGAGACCAAGAACGAGACCAAGGACGAGACCAAGGACGAAGCCAAGCGCTACTTGCGCCACGAGTTTTCGGTGGAACAGTTCCGCCAGACCATCATGTTGCCTGAAGACATTCACCGCGAGCAGATTACGGCCAAAGTCGAGAACGGCATCCTCGAAATTGTGCTGCCGAAAGTCACCATGGAAGAGAAGAAAAAACTCGTGCAGACCATTGAAGTGAATTAAAAGTGAGGAGTGAGGAATTAGGAGTGAGGAGTAGCGCTATCGCGTTTCAAAGACCATCCGAAAGCCTCCGCCCTGAAAGGGCAGCCTACACAAGCGAAGGGCATAGCAAGCGGCAGCGAGCGACACCCTTCGCATGTAGAGACGCGATGAATCGCGTCTCAAAAAAGAACAAAAAAGCAAGAACCAAAATCGACGGGACGGAGCAATCCGCCCCGTTTTTTATTGCCGTTTAAGTCATTGAAGCACTAATTTTCCTATTTTTGCCGATTATTTTATTCAAAATGAGAAAAACACATTTTTTAACGGCTATTTTCATGGCTTTTGCCATTCAAACCTTTGCACAGGACAAAGTCGTATCTTTGAACACCTTACGTCTCGACACCCGTGCCGACTTCACTTACAACTATCATTGTGCCGACAACAGTTCCGACCACGGTTTGCAAGGCAAGTATCTGCAAATCACCATGGACGGTAACATTACCGACAAGTTCAGCTACCACTTCCGTCAGCGCATCAACTCGCCCAACTCGAGTTTCGCCAATACTTTTTTCCAAGGCACCGACTGGGCATACCTTAACTGGCACCTCACCGATGAACTTTTCATCTCAGCAGGCAAGCAGGTGGTTGCCATCGGCGGCTGGGAATACGATGCCGCACCTATCGACATCTATTACGGCACCGACTTCTGGAATCACGTTTGCTGTTACGAGATGGGCGTCTCCGCAAATTACAAGACGCACGACGGACGAAACCACGTGCTGTTCCAATTTTCCAACTCGCCAGCCATCAGTCAGTCATTGCAAGGCATCTACGCCTACAACCTGATGTGGTACGGCGACATGGGCCACTTCAAGACGGCCTATTCCGTCAATATGCTTCAAAACACTGAGAAACAGTTTGTCAACTACATTTCGTTAGGCAACAAGTTCGTTTTCAACGACTTTGAAGTCCGTCTCGACCTTCAGAACCGCGCCTCACGCAAAAACACACGTTTCCTTGCCGAGAATTACACCATTCTCCTTGGAGCTGGCCTCAATATCGGCGAGAAATGGATCA